>NZ_JAVJRX010000165.1:0-100466 GCF_040219735.1 Coleofasciculus sp. G1-WW12-02
GGAGGGGCAACCATACCCCTCCACCCCGAAAGGGGTATGCTTCTTAAACCGCTACCGCGCGTTCCTCCCCGGTCTGAAGCTTGCCCGATAAGCGAAGCGAAGGGACACGGGGTTTCCCACAACGGAGGAGTTCTAATGAGTAAAACACGCAGCTCCCGCCCAACATGGGAGAGAGAATATCTATGCGTGAATACCAAAAAACGGCGGCTGAAAATCCGACAAAGAGTAGGTTCGGAGCTAGCCAATTTTTTGAGGGAACGTGGCTATCTCACTGAAATCAACTCCCAGATCAGCAAAAGGATTACTCATAACGCACGCTACTGCTAGTACAAGATAGGTGAAGTGATCGCAACTAGAAAGCAGAGTAGGGGTTCAAAAGAATTGGTAAACGATGCTCAAATTAACAGCATCAAACGTTGGCAAAACCAAACGATGGCGTTGTTCGAGTTGACTCAATCTGAGAGACTCAACGCAGGAGATTTGACCACCGTAATCCGCGACTTGACAAAAGCCGCCGCCGATGCATTAGACGTTGAGCGAGTCAGCGTATGGTTGTACAATGATGCAGGTTCCCAGCTTAATTGTGTGGAACGGTACTATGAGGGAAAACACGATCATGGCTGGGACAAAACCACAGGGCAAAGCCAGGGAGAGGACATCAGTCCACCTGTATTACCAGACAAGTGTTGTTGTCTCACCAGTCCCCTATCCCTGGGGCGATTGGATGTGCCGATCTGGCAGAACGAAAAGATTATCGGTATTCTCAGCTACGAACAAAGGGTATCCAGTCTGAGGGAGTGGACACCCCAAGATAAAACCTTTGCCAGCGCGATCGCGAATTTAATCGCCCTGCGACTGGATCAATGGCATCATCAACAGGCAATGCAGGAGTTGAACTCAGGAGAAAGCCGTTACCGGATACTGGTTGAGACGTCGGCGGATCTAATTTCTCAACATCGAACAGATGGAGTCTATTTATATGCTTCTCCTGCTAGTCGCACTCTCTTAGGATATGAACCAGATGAGTTGGTGGGACATGTCATTTATGAGTTTGTGCATCCTCAAGATATAACCACGATTAAACCGATCTTCTCAAACCCGATTGATTGCCAACAACAGCAGCCAATTCGCTACCGCATCCGTCATCAAAGCGGCGACTATCGGTGGCTAGAAAGCACGATCAACCCGATACGCCATCCTCAAACCAATCAAGTAACCGAACTTGTCGTTGTCTCGCGGGAGATGAGCCAACCCAAGAGAGCCGCCGAATCACGCCCCAAAGCCACACCTGACACCTTGAAGATGAACCCCTTAGCCGTGGCAAAACAGGCAAACCCATTTAAACCCTTGGGCTTAAGATCTCGCCTTTCCCGATTTACCCCTACCCCGGCGATGCCCACAACCCCCGCCCCACCCAGCCACAGTCGGATTTCCGCACTGGCGGCGGTGGTAGAAGATCGGCTGATGAGTGGCATGATGTTATTAGGGAATCAATCCCTCAACTCAGAATCTCGCCGCACCTTTAGCTGGGTTGCCAATGCCATTGCCGTTGCTATTGACCAATATTGGGCGCGATCGGAACTACTCAGCCGCCGCGAATCCTTGCTCTTTGGGCTTGCCAATCAAATTCGCAACTCTCTAGAACTCCATACTATCCTGGAAACGGCGGTAGAATCGATTCGCACCCTGCTCAAAATCGATCGCTGTCAATTTCTCTGGTATCGACTCAAAGCCCAAACCCCCCATTGGGATGTCGTCAAAGAAGCCAGAACGCCTCATTTACCCAGCTCTATCGGTCAACATTCAACTGAGCAAATAGCCCCCCTCGCCCAGCGGATTATTAAGCGCGAGGTGGTTCAGGTTGATAATGTGGAAACCTGTGATGACCCGATCTTAAAACAGTTTTTAACCCAACAGGGGTATACCTCAATCTTGTCCCTACCGATTAAAACCCGGGCGGGAGACATTGGCGCGATTAGCTGTATTCATGGAACAGAACAACGTCCCTGGGATAATAGCGAGGTGGAACTGTTGCAAGCCGTTGTCGCTCAACTAACAATCGCACTCGATCAAGCCTCCCTCTACACCCAAGCCCGTGAAAGCGCTGAGATTGCCCAAGCCCAAACCCAAGAACTTGAACAAACCCTAAACCAGCTTCAAGCCACCCAAGCCAAACTCGTACAAAGTGAAAAAATGTCCAGTTTGGGACAATTAGTGGCAGGTGTGGCACATGAACTAAATAATCCAGTTAATTTTATTCATAATAACCTGACCTACGCCAGTGCCTATTTTTATGACCTCTTGAGTCTGGTACGTCTTTATCAAGATAATTATCCCAATCCGGCGGCTCTGATTGCAGAGCAAGCGGAACTTATTGATGTTGATTTTATCGCCGAGGACTTACCCAAACTGCTGCGCTCCATGCAACGGGGAACGGATCGGATTAGCTCCATTGTCCTCAGCTTACGCAACTTCTCCCGCCTGGATGAAGCCGAGATGAAACAGGCTGACTTAAATCAGGGAATTGAGAGTACCTTACTGATTTTGCAACATCGCCTCAAACCCAAAGGGAACCAACCGGAGATTAAAGTACTCACCGAGTATGGAGAGTTACCTCAAGTGGAATGTTATCCTGGGCAGCTAAACCAGGTGTTTCTGAACATTCTCAACAACGCGATCGATGTTTTAGAGCAGTCTTTTAAAGATAATCCCGATAATCCGGCACCGATTATTGCCATTCGCACAAGGTTATTGGAACGCTCCACGGATTCCTCTCACCAGCCAGCATCTCAGCCGGATACTCAGACAGAAGACGGGAAACCATCATTACCGAACTGTCCAAGGATCGTGATTCAAATTGCCGATAATGGACCGGGAATGACGGATGAGGTAAAAGCACGGCTATTTGATCCGTTCTTTTCCACCAAAGCGGTTGGACAAGGGGTTGGTTTAGGATTGACAATTTGTTATCAAATTGTCGTCGAACATCATCACGGCGTTCTCAACTGTACATCCACACCAGGGAAAGGAACTGAATTTTGGATCGAGATTCCGATTCAGCAAATCATACCAAATCCGGGTTAACTACCGCAGACAAGGCAGAATGCAGAAGGTTTTCAGGAAAAAGCTAGACCAAGGCACGATAGTATCGTGTCCATACCCAATCAATTATCCCTAAGTAGGGAACATTGCCGTACCCTATTATCTCTGGTTGAAAAGGTTGTTGGGTTATACCCATTTAGGAGCGTGTCTGAGGTATAAAGATAATTATGTTACCCTTAAAAGCCAGACACTCAATTTGTGGCGTGGATGTGAGGATGTGATTCCAGAATTCGATGAAAACGGCAATCTACCACTAGGAGTTCATTTTTGCGAGTGGGAGGAGTTTCAGGAAAGATTTGGTACAACCTTGAAGAGACAGAACATGATAGATGGTTTGGAACTGGCAATGACCCAATTAAAAGCCGCAGGTTGTCGAACTATTTATATTGATGGTAGTTTTGTCACCAGTAAACCCAATCCAGGTGATTTTGATGCCTGTTGGGAGCCGGAAGATATGGATTACGATTATCTCCGCAAAAATGCCCCTAGATTACTAAATCATTTAGATCGTAGCTCCCAGAAATCAACGTATAAAGGTGAACTTTTTCGTTCAGATCAACCCGTAGGAGATTATGGTTTAGCTTCTCTAGAATTTTTTCAGCGAGATAGACAGTTCAATCCTAAAGGTATTATTGCTATAGATTTATTTAGGTGGGAATCATGATTAAAAATGAAAAGCAGTATGAATACAGCCAAGAATGTGCCAGAAAATTTGAATATTCCATCAAGATGTTAGATCAAGATAAAGCACTCAAGAATAAAGATCCGGATGGTTGGCAGCTTTCTCGTGATGTAAAACAATCGCATCTCAGGGCTTTACAAGCTGAAATTGCTGAATATGAAAGACTGATTAATTGTGACAATAGCCAGCCGATAAAAATTAAAGTTGAGAGTTTGAATAAGCTGCCCGATGCTTTGATTAAAGCCAGGATAGCTGCCAAAATGAGCCAAGAAGAACTGGCTGATTTGTTAGGAATTGAGCAGCAACGAGTTAAGCAGTATGAAGACACCGATTATCAATGTGCCAGTTTTGTAGAAATCCTAGAAGTTAGCACAGCGTTAGGTGTGGAATTTGAGACGGCTGTGATGCAGGTAGATTTTGAGGAAATAGAAGCGGTTAAAAAAAGTGTAGCAAAATGGCGAGAGAAAAAAATGAATATGGCAACTAAAACCTCATAAATAGGGGCTGCTGAATAAGTCTTGTGGTGGGGAGAGGCAATAGGGAACAGTGACCACGACGAATCCGTGTTTTCAGGAAGTGCTGATTCAAGTTCCGGTAGGGGTGGCTCCTTGTTTATCAGTTCAACAATATTGGTATCGATACAAACATTAGCGAGTGTTTTTTTAGTTGTTTCTCAATTATATCCATTGTTCCAAAATTTTATTACAGGTAAATGTTGTAATATGCTACATTCATGACTAATTAAAGCTTCTAGGAATTTTCAACTCCACTATTATCCCTGTGCCACTCCAGTGATCATAATACAGCAAGAGCAGCGTTTTTACAACACCACTCCCCTGATACAGTCAGTCTATGAAAATTATTGAGCTTAAGCGCCAACGGGTTGTTTAACCAGCGATCGCGCGGCTTCAACTATGGCATCGTTGACCTAAACGATTCACATCAATAATCAGAATCAGATTATCCAAACTATAGAAGGAATTGCTGATTGAGCCAAGTTCTAATATTTCATACCAAGTTGCATTCAAAGATATAACTTTCTCTCCCCCTGCCTCCCCTGCCTCCCCTGCTTTTCCCATCTACTATGTTTGAGCGCAACTCGGTATCAGTCCTGACTAGGGCAACCATAACCTTAATAAATTTGAATCCTGCTTTACGTCTGCCTTATGGCATAAAAATGGCGTTGATATTTTATCTATCTTAGGAGTGACGAATATCTTCGCTGAGGAGTTTTAACCTAGTGAAGGCTTCAGTGGTGCAAGTCGGAGTTTAAGTTAAAAAACTTGCATTAATCAGCCCATGAAATTGAACCATAAAAAATAAGGAGAATTAAAATGCCGACTCAAACCGAACAATCCACAGGAATACAGAACACAAACTATAACCTAGTCAGCGTGTTGTATCACATGCTCAATGGTGTCGCTAGTTACGATCAGTATATCCAGGATGCACAGCAATCTGGCGATCAGGAACTGGCTCAGTTTTTCCAAAATGTCAAAAAGCAGAGTACAGAGTGCGCCCATAAAGCCCAAGAGTTACTGGCGCAGCGAGTAAAATAGTCGCAAACTAGCGTTATCGTAATCCACAGGTTAAGCTTCCTTTCTGCGTGAAAGGAAGCTTTTTGGATAACTATTTTCCCTCTTATATCCATCAAATTCATTTAATTTGAGAAATTTTTGATTATGCATATAGGATTTCTTAACCCACAAGGTAACTTTGATCGCCATGATAGTTACTGGACAGAGCATCCGGATTTCGGGGGTCAGCTAATCTATGTGAAAAATGTGGCGGTGGAGATGGCAAAGCACGGTCACAAAGTAGACATTATCACTCGCCAGATTATTGACCCAGAATGGTCTGAATTTTCCGAGAAATTTGATGGATATCCCGATGCGCCTAATGTTCGCATTATCCGCCTACCTGCTGGACCTAAAGAATTTCTCCGCAAAGAATTACTCTGGTCGCATTTAGTCAGAGACTGGATACCCAATATCCTGGAATTTTATCAAGAAGAAGGTAATTTCCCGGATGTGATGACAGGTCATTATGCTGATGGTGGCATATCTGGGGTTTTAATTGAAGCCAAAGTGGGTGTTCCTTTCACATTTACCGCTCATTCTCTGGGGGCGTTGAAGATGGATAAACTCGAAATCACGCCTGAAAATCTCTCAGAAATGGATGAGTATTATCACTTCGGACGCCGCCTTATGGCTGAACGCTTGAGTATGAATCGCTCGGCTGTCAATATTACCAGTACAACGGCTCAGGAACGGTTTAAACAGTATGCTCATCCAGCCTATCACTGGGCAGTTGATGTTAACAATGATGCTCGTTTTGCCGAAATTCCACCGGGAGTTGACCCTTCATTGTTCGATATTGAAACCCGTTCGCCAAATGAAGAGGAAACCTATCAATTGATTCAAGAACGATTAGGGCGAGACATTGATGAAAAGCGGCAAGATTTGCCTGCAATTATTGCGGCGAGTCGATTAGCACCGAAAAAGAATCATCTGGGTTTAGTCCAAGCTTTTGCTGAGAGTAAAACCTTGCAAGAACAAGCCAACCTAGTTATTTTTACTCAGGGGGAAGACAACCCACTGCGGGAACCTGTTAGCGATGAGACAGCCGAACAGGAGGTACTTATTCCCCTACGCGATGTTGTCAACACAAATAACTTATGGGGTAAGATTAGCGCTTTTGGCGTCCCCGATCAACCCGCCCTCGCCGCCGCTTATCGATTTTTTGCCCAACGTCATTCTGTATTTGCCCTCACTTCTCACCACGAACCTTTTGGATTAGGTCCGATAGAAGCCGCCTTAGCTGGGTTACCCTTAGTGGTTACCCAAAACAGTGGTTTAATGGAGAGTTTACAAGAGGGAGATCAGGTGTATGGTATTCTCATTGATCCAGAGAATCCAGGAGCGATTGCTAAAGGTTTAGAAGACGTTCTCAGTGATTCTCAACAGTGGGAGAGGTTGCACCAAGACTGTCGCCAACATGTATTAAAGTATTATACTTGGGAGAGGGCAGCGATAGATTATCTGAAGTTAATTGAGGAGATTGTCGCCTCACCTAATGCTCGTCGTGCTGATGAATTGTTGCCGATTCATCCCTATTTCCTTGATCCGCGACCTGAAAATGATGTATCTTTGGACGAGTTGAAAGAACTTTATTTCCAAACATAAAGCTATTCAATAACTGATAGGTTACACCACCATACCATTGCTCCAGGAATTGACTACCAATTTGGCAAGTCAAATTAGACATGATTACTGCTAGTATTCGTTAAACTTGAGTTAAAAAATTATTTAAAATATAGCCAAGTCAATATTTCTTGTAATAACCATGTACTTTCTTTTTCACCCAAAGCCCCACCCAGTTTATAAATATAATTAGCCGATGGAATTCTAATTTCGTAAGTTGAACCTCGACCCATTAAAAAAGCATTACCAATATCTGTAATATCTAGCCGCTGATAACCATATTTAAAAAACAACACTTGGCGTTCTATTTCTAAACTGTTACGGTTGCGATCAAAAAAAACATGAGTTTTTGTGCCTAGGTGATGTATCCACAAGCTAGCTATACCTATTAAAGGCAGTAATATGGGCAGTACATTTATTAGTAGTTCTTTAGAAATAAATAATAAATCGATTAGCGTCCAAGCCAAGCCCAGATAAAAACAGACAACGATCAAAGCGAGAAGCCAGTTATATTGTGTGAGTTTTCTTAAGCCAGGAGACGGGATAGTAATTCCTAATTTGTCCTTATTTGCTTTAAGCTGAATTAAGCTACCTGAAGGTTTAGATAGTCTGCCACGAACAGGAAGTGAGGTAGAGGTAGACTGTTGAATCAGCCCATATCGGAGTGATTCCATCGCTTGTTTTGCCGTACTAAAACGCTTTTCTAACAGGATTTCAGTCATCTGCTCAATCCAAGGGATAAAATTGGATTTGAGACTGAGGCGATCGCGAAAATAAATCCGCCCTTCTTTCTGGGGTAAATCAGCCGGGGCTATACCCGTTAGCAGGTGAATTAAAGTAGCGCCCAAAGCATATAAATCAGAAGCTGCAACCGCACGTCCCCAAAACTGTTCTAAAGGCGCATAACCACTTGTCCCAACCACAGTAAACGTGACTCCCGTAACGGCTGCTTGAGCTTGAACCGCGCCAAAATCAATCAGATAAACTTGTTTATTTTTACCTAAAATGAGATTACTGGGTTTAATATCTCGATGTAATACTGGTGGACTTAGTTCATGTAAATAAATTAGAATGTCGATAATTTGATTAGCAATACTACGAACCTGTTTCTCACTAAAACGTTTGCCGTTATCTAATAATTCCTGAAGGGAAGCACCCGGAATATAGTCTTGCACTAGCCCAAACCAAGGAATTCCCGAACCCATTTCCCGATCTAACGAAAAATAATCCCGATAGCGCGGAATCCGAGGATGCTCCAGTGATTGCAAAACTTGTGCCTCACGTTCAAAGAGTTTAAGCTCGTCCCACTGCATTTCCGGACTAAATGCTAATAGCTTAACAGTTACTTGTTCATTGAACTGTACATCCATTGCCAACCAAGTTTGTCGCCCTGCGGCTGTGCGTCCTAATCGTTGTTTCAGTTGGTAACGTTCCTTTAACTGTTGCTCTGGGTTGAACATAATATTTCCCTATAATTTTATCTAATAATTCTTGAAGAGAAGCACCCGGAATATAGTCTTGCACCAGTCCAAACCACGGCAACTTTAACCCCGCTTCTCGATCTAAAGAAAAATAATCCCGATAGCGTGGAATACGGGGATGATTGAGTGCTTGTAAAACTTGTGCCTCCCGTTCAAAGAGTTTAAGTTCCTCCCACTGCATTTCGGGGCTAAAGGCTAATAGCTTAACAGTCACTTGTTCATTTGACTGTAAATCCTTTGCTAACCAGGTTTGCCGCCCTGCTGCCGTGCGTCCTAATTTTTGTTGCAGTTGGTAACGTTCTTTTAAGCATTGATCAGGATTGAACACAAGATTACCTCGTTTTTCTCGATAATAACGTTCCTATCTTCCTGGGTACAGCGAAAGAGTCTGGTGCGTTACCTCCTTTTCATTTCAGGTTGTAGAGGGTTTTGTACATTGCCGATTAAGTTTGATCTCTTTAACCGCTTATTTATAGGTTACATCCGTTACGCATAGTCCGCTAGCCAATCTTGAATTTCTTGACGCAGCCAGTTCGCTTCAGATTGAGTTAAGTAGTTTGCCAAGCAATAGGTTTTAACTCCAGCCTGCCAATAAATTGATTGACCTAAACGTTTGCTACTATAAGAGTTGTTGATTCTAGTTTCGAGATAGATAGCACACCCCTTATTTCCTATAAATACGTCTTTAATGTCTGAAGTATTTCCCCGAAAATATAAATAACCAATGACAAAATTATGGGAATTTATTTTTAAGGAGTACCCCAAAAAGTTGGTAATACTTATTTTTTTTATATCTTGCAAATATTTGCCTATTTTTTGGTGAGCTAGTGAGACTAAATAAGATGAAACAAAAAAGATTATTCCGCTAATAAATGCAAGCCCCAAAAACACTCTAACGGTAATTAAAGGTATTTGTTCTAATATCATAACCATGATCACAGCAATTGTAGCAATCACAACTCCACCGGCAGCAGATACTAAAAGTAATATCAGCAATACCCAAACAAAAAATAAGCTAACAAATAAAGCGTACTTCAATCCAGTTTCCATCAAAATTAACCCAAATAATAGTCTATTTTGAGGAATTTTTACAATAATTTCTTTAGGCGATTTATGAATCTGAATCCGAGTCAAAAACAGAGGCTGAATAGTTTCCAATGGATAAGGAATCGATCGCCCCGTTTCTAGTGCATCAAGTGCCTGATTTGCACAACTCAAGCGTAACCCTAAGTCAGGTTCCGTTAAGGCTTCAATCCAGCTTATCAACTGAGAATTAATACTCACCTGATTCCGAAACTGTATCCGTAAATTCCGTTGGGGTAAATCCGCCGGAGGAATACCCGTTAACAAATGAATTAACGTCGCGCCCAAAGCATAGAGATCAGACGCAGGAACCGCTTGTCCCCAAAACTGTTCTAAGGGTGCATATCCGCTCGTTCCCACCACAGTAAACGTCACTCCTTCTACCGCCGCACTATTCTGCACTGCACCAAAATCCACTAAATAAACCTGCTTATCGTCTCCTAAAATCAGATTACTCGGCTTAATATCCCGATGCAATACAGGGGAATTTAACCCATGTAAATAGGCAAGAATCTCCAGCACTTGTTTAGCAAACGAACGGACTTGTGACTCCGTAAACCGCTTTCCTTCATTCAGTAACTGCTGTAAGGATTTTCCGGGAATATAATCCTGTACCAAGCCAAACCAACACAACCCCGCGCCTATTTGTTGATCCAACGAAAAGTAATCACGGTATTTAGGAATCCGGGGATGATTCAGTTGCTTCAGCACCGCCGCTTCCCGTTCAAATAACTTAAATTCATCCCACTCCATCTGGGGATTAAACGCTAGTAATTTAACCGTCACCTGTTCGCCAGACTGTAAATCGTGAGCTAACCAGGTTTGACGCCCTGCATTATTCCCTAACTGACGTTGCAGTTGGTAACGTTCTTTTAACGATTGATTGGGATTAAATAAATGATTATCTCTCATAACTCTCTGTTGCTATAACGGCTCAATAAGGTGAAATATCCGAATCGGCAAAACTACTCCATAGAAGATGAATCAGATTCATGATTTTTGACGCATCACGGTGAAGGTTTATAACGCTCAATTGCCGCCATTGCTTTGTCTTTACCGCCATAGTATAATTGAATAGTTTCAGTAATCTGAACCGCTCGTTTATGCTCACCTATAGCCACTAACCGACGCACCATCGCATCCAAGGCTTTAGCTTTTTGTTCGTAGTCGGTGATCGTTTTAGCCACCTGAATCCCTTGCTCATACTCAGTCACCGTGGTTAAATAAGGTGCGATCGCTTGGATGGTATTACTGCGAATCGAGTCATGGGGGATACTACGAGTCACTGTCAGGGCTTGGGTATACTCACCAGCATCCGTTAAGTTGAGTGCGATCGCTTGTGTCCTTTCGATAAATGCATTTTCGATAAAGGCATTTTTTTCGAGAACGTAGGCTTGCTGGGCGCGATTCATTTCACCAACATATTGTTTAGTTTCTGACTGCTTAGCTTGATGAGCCGCATTTGAAAGGAATAGAGAAATTAGTCCCCCCAAGCCAATTAGTCCGAGCAAGGCTAAACAACCACAACCATACCCACTATCGGTGTCAGATAAACGGCTAATTGATTCTTGAACAGAGAATTTACTTGGGTGATCAATAAAACCGGATTGCAACGAAGACAACGCTTGACGTGCCGTACTCAACCGTTTTTCCGGTGCGGGTTGAATTAACTGGTTAATCCAGTGGGCAAAATTCGGATTAATCTGAACTTTATCTTGAAACTTAATCCGCATTCGCTGCTGGGGCAATTCCGCCGGCGGAATCCCTGTTAATAAATGAATCAGCGTTGCACCCAAGGCATATAAATCCGATGCAGGTACAGCCTTTCCCCATAATTGTTCTGGTGGTGCATAACCACTGGTTCCTACCACTGTAAACGTAGCCCCTTCAGCTTTGGCTTTGTCTTGCACAGCACCAAAGTCTACTAGATAGATTTGGTTCTTTTTGCCTAAAATCAGATTACTTGGCTTAATATCGCGGTGGAGAACAGGTGGACTCAATTCGTGTAGATTGATTAAAATCTTGAGCAAATCCTCAGCAAACTGACGCACCTGATTTTCGCTAAACGGTTTCCCTTGCTCTAATAACTGTTTGAGAGAGTCACCGGGAATATAGTCTTGCACCAAACCAAACCACGGTAATCCGGTGACGTTAGATTGATCACTATTATTATCAGCAGAAGATGCTTCTAAACTCGCTCCGACACCATCCACAGAAAAATAATCTAGATATTTAGGAATGCGAGGATGATTAAGATTTTTGAGAACTTGAGCTTCTCGTTGAAACAACTTTAAGTCATCCCACTGCATCTGAGGATTAAACGCCAGCAATTTAACCACAACATCTGTTGGTGGTGAGGCTTGCGTATCCGTAGCCAACCAAGTTTGTCGCCCCGCATTCTGTCCCAATTTTTGTTGTAGCTGATAGCGATCGCGTAAAGCTTGTCCTGCACTTAACATAATTGACTCCTTCCTGATTTATCCGTCACATCCCTGGCTAACAATCCTATGGCTCTGTAGATTATCTCTCGTAACTGATTATCACCTCTGTTGTTATCACGGCTCAATCAGGTGAACTATCCGAATCGGCAAAATTCGTCTATAATATTCATGATGACGCATCACTGTGAAGTTTTATAACGCTCAATTGCCGCCATTGTCTTTTCTTTACCACCATAATAAGATTGGATAATAAGATTGGATGATAAACAGGTTAATATTTTCATACAGGCGTTATTTAAATCACGCCGCAGCGCCGTCAACATTGTTTCCCAATGACCCTTATCCGCGTTCCCCAATCCTGGGAAATTCCCGAAAACCAAATCACCCCCGAAGCCGTTTACTTCAATCGGCGTCGCTTTCTTAAAACCCTAGTCGGTGCGAGTATTCTCCCCATCCTGGGATGTCAAGCCGCCGCCGATTCAGAAACCAATCAAGCCCTAGCCGCTACCCTAAATCAACCGACGGTAAAACCTCTTAACACCAATCCTGCATTTGCCAGCGTTGAGCGTCCCATCACCAATGAGTTACTGGCGGGACAATATAATAACTTCTATGAATTTGGCAGTGGCAAATCGATATGGCAAGCGGCGCAAACTTTACCCACAGATGAGTGGACGGTTGAAGTCACAGGATTGGTGAAAAACCCCCGCACCTACGATTTAGACGATTTACGTAAAAAATTCCCCTTAGAAGAACGCATCTATCGCTTCCGTTGTGTAGAAGCTTGGTCAATGGCATTGCCATGGCTGGGATTTCCGATGCGATTATTAATGGCAGAGGTTGAACCCACGTCTAAAGCGAAATTTGTCAGATTTACCTCCTACGACAATCCTCAAATTAGAATCAGTCCGGCGTGGTCATTTAGTGGTAAACTACCATGGCCCTACACGGAAGGATTAACGGTAGAGGAAATGGCGAATGATTTGGCATTTTTTGCCGTGGGGATTTATGGTCATTTTCTGCCGAAACAGCATGGGGCGCCGATTCGAGAGGTTGTGCCGTGGAAGTATGGGTTTAAGGGGGCTAAGTCTATTGTCAAGATTGAATTTGTTGAGACTCAACCGGCGACATTTTGGAATACGTTAATTCCCTACGAGTACGAGTTTGAGGCAAATGTAGAGCCGGATGTGCCACACCCTCGCTGGTCCCAAGCGACGGAAAAGTTTGTTGGTGCAGGACCTAATTTTTCCTGGGAAAGACGGGAAACGCTTCCCTATAACGGGTATGGGGAATATGTGGCACAGTTGTATGCTTAAAATTAGCCGTCCCTGGCGCTTCAAGATGAGCATTCCCAGGCAGAGCCTGGGAACGAGGGAACGAGGGAGCCGAGGGAAATGACTAATCCCGAATAACCGCTTCACCACGTTGGTAGAGTTCACGGGCATAATCTGTCCACATTCCTTGTCCCCAATAGCGAAAACAACTGGTCTCTAGTAACAACGTGTACAATAACGCTTGCTGATAATCACTCCGCTTAGTCACTGAGGGATCTTGCTGCACTAAGGGGTCATACTTCAGATGAAACGCCGCACTAAGTTTATTCATGGGTTCTAATACATTTTCATAGCCTTTAACCCAACTTAAATCATTTGTCCATGATGCCCCATCGACATGGAATTGATGATCCGTGGCTGTCAATTCTTCAATCGCATTTGCTACCGCGTCAGGTGTAATGTTATCCAAATCGACTCGTTGCCAAATTTTGTGCTGACCAACGGCTTGACAAGGAGGATAGTCCTCTGGATTAACACCCGATGCTTCAAGTAACTCTAAATACTCCGTCCCATTCATCGGCACTACACCGGTTTTTCCGCCCCCTTGGTCACGTATTTCATGGTAAATGCGAAACAAATCACGGGGATATTCGTTCATCATCACTCCCCCATTTTCCCCATCGGCAATTTGCGTGACTAAGGAGGGAATAGAATGACTGCCAATTGACTGCTTACCCCGCCCCTTTGCCTCAAAATAGGGCTGCATTTGTGCCACTAATTTGGTATCTGAGCCTTGCGTTTTAACCAAAATTGTGATCCAAATTGTTTCTCCCTGGGAATTGCGAGCGACTAAACGATTGGGGACATATTTCTGATCCTGTGACAATCCCGAACCATCCAAATTTTCCAGAGAATGTTCCTGCACCATCAACCAGCGATAGCCACAGTCTTTCAGGGCTTTGATGTATTCATACAAACTATCGGGGTGATTGGGTAAATGCATCTCTGGTGGAGAGAAGCCTTTCACCCGCTTTAGTGCATCGTAGCCAAAAATAGCCGCAAAATAATGTTGCCATGCCTGAATATGGAGTTTAATATCTGGAATCGGGGTAGAGGGAACAACCGCATGACTCCACATAGTTCCTAGCCATTCCACATAAGGCTGATAAGCGCGATCGCAGGTAATCCGCTTAAGATTGTTGAGGATATCCTCCCGCCCCATTTGCTGGAATCCCCACAACAAATTACCCGAATAGTCCAGCATAATCCGAGGATTGCACCCCTCAGCAACCAGTTGAGGAATAAAATCACCCATACGACGGTAGCACCCAGCGAAGGGTTCGGCATTATGGTTATCCCCTTCCTGGGGATGTTCAAACATGTATTGGAGATTGCTAATCAATTCACCATTCGCACCCGCCGGAATCGTGGGTTGGTGCATGTGTAAGGCGCAAGCGAATCCTGAAGTGATATCCTCGAGGCGCAGATTAGTTGTGGGCAAAAATACAGGTTCGTCTTGTTGCACCACTGCCCGAATGTTTTCTTCCCACCCACAAATAGTGGGTAATCCTGATTGTAATTCTGCTAAAGCGGGTTGATTCGGGCTTGAGGTTACTGCACTCATGATCCTTTCCTCGATGATTGTGCTATTGCTAGCATACACGAAGGTTTTAAGAAGGCAGAAAGCACAACAGAGATCAATCTGCTAATTTTTGCGGTGGTATACCGAGGAATTGGCGAATGAGGTTGACTGTCTCCAGCTTTTGCTGTAGTGATGTTTCTCCCGATGGGATAGACAAGTGCTTCCCCGATTTCAAAATGAGCGCGATTTTATAGTGCGCCATCTTATCCTGATTCCAGCTTGTGGATTTCACCTGTATCTGGAAAATATCGCTAAGGGGATCGCTTTGAGATATTGACGGAGAAGTTTTAGAACTTATCGACTTCTCCTCGACTTCATTTTTTGGGAGTTTGTAGTAAAGGCTTTAGCCTTAGATTCTGTTGGGAGTTGATCGGAATCGCGACGGATTGGTATTCAATACCGAAAGTTAGGTTCAAACCCGTCCATAGCAGAAGTCCCACACATACTACTTAATCCTAAACTCTGGTAGTAACGCTTATTCATCCGATTCTATATCAACGACTAACTAACAAACTATCTTCCTGACGAGACGAACGCGATCGCACTCGTTGTCCGGTGTTCATATCTGTTGGCTGAACCAGGAATTCAAAACCGAATACCAGCAAAATCAGTAGTAAACCAATATAATAATGAGGTTCATTCATTGTCCTTCATCCAGACTACCGTCTGGTTCATCTGTGTAAGCAAGGAATAATGTCATTTATCTGTTGACATCCTGGGTATCAACCCCTGGGGATTTAGTAGTACAGTTGGGATAATGCATCCTATTCTCCTGCTCTGTGATGGACTATTTGGCGATCGCGTTAGGCGAATCAACAGCCAAATACATCCTGTCTATATTTTTGTTGTAATGGGAGAATAGAGAGAGTAGTGCTTTTGTGTAGAGATATTCACAGATGTGCATTAGTACCTAGAGGATGACTGATTTGACTCAACATCCTCATTCAAAGGGGTAGTTATCGGAGTTTATGACTGAAAACTTTGAGAACTCATCGGCTTCTCATGGAGTAGTAGAGGAAGCATTCCAAATTTGTCAATTTACACGTTTCACCCCCCTTAGTCCCCCCTTGTTAAGGGGGGAAATCGTTCTTATTCCCTCCCCTTAATAAGGGGAGGGTTAGGGTGGGGTTTGCTCTTTATGCAAAAACGGGATGCTCCCGTAGTAGATGTTTAGAACCCCGACTTCTTCAAGAAATAGGGGTTCTGGGTTCGTGGCGCGTATCTACTCACTTTGAGAGGGTAACGATTGAATCGGCGTCTCTGAACTGACTATATTTTGAAATGTAGCGATAATCAAAGGTAAACCAATAGCCAGTGATAGAATCAGCGCAATCCACTTGAACCAAATTGTCTGAGGACGTCCTTTCGCCGGATACCCGCAAATCATGCAGATTTCATCATTGGTGCTGGTTAGGGAACCACAAACCTGACAAGGTTCTAAAGCCATTGTTTTTCCGGAGGTGAAGCCATTCTCATTGTAGCGCCGCCATCGCGACTGTAGATCAGCCATTCTCTGGAGACGCGATCGCACTAAAAGTGTATTCAAACAGGTTGGCGGCGCAGAAATAGCAGCAGGTTGTTACTAATTTTCTCAGACCAATGGTCTTGGGGATAATGTCCCGCTTCTTCTAGCTGTACCAGTTCCACATTCTTGAGCATTTTGGCAAATTCTTGGACTTGGACAAAGGGAAGCCAGGGATCTTGGATTCCCCATAAAATTAAGGTGGGTTGATTCCAGTTGCGAAACCCAGCTTCAATTTCTGCCATGGACGGTTTAAGTTGCAGGTTCTTAACCGTCATCAGCAGACTACGCCCTGCGTCAGAACTGGTGAGAAAGGGACGGCGATATACATCTAAATCTTTATCTGACACTCGATAGCGACTACCCCCTTCTAAGGTTCGATCGACCAACAAGGGGTCTTGGGTCAACATATCACCGATAAAGGGTAACCCCAATTGCTTGATCTTCCAAGGTAATTGAGTCGCCGATGAGACAGGGGTGTTGAGAATGGCTAAGCGTTCAACCTGATCGGGGTAACGTAAGGCGTATTGCAGTCCCACTGAACCGAGAAACCCTTGGACAACCAGGTAAAATCGCTCGATTTGCAGATGTTGGATAAATTCGGCTAGGGCTTTAATAAAAGCATCTGGCGTATAGGCAAACTCTCGACGATCGGGTTTAGCTGATAAACCAGCACCAATCCAGTCTGGCGCGATCGCACGGAATCCTTTTTCGGCTAAATCGGGCATCAGCGCTGACCATGAGTAACTCTGGGATGGCAAACCATGAAGCAGCAGTAGAGGGGGTTTTGTACTGGGATTAACCGGGGTTGCTTCCCGATAAAACCACTGTAGCGACCCGACCTGAATTGAATTTTCCTGAATGGACACGCTTTTTTTCCTACACCTTGACCGTGCTTTGAGCTTACCGCCCTGTAGACCTTTGAGCAAGTTTTACCCCTAATTTCCCATCTCCGGAAATTGTCAACGAATCACAACATATCCCCGGTCTGCTAAACAGATAGCCAACTTGACTCGCTAATTGTAATAAATAATTAAGCAACCTGGTAAATAAACGTTAACCCTAGGAGGTTTAGTAATGAATGCCGCTGAACAAGCCACTGGTTTAGAGGTAACGACCAAAATTGCCGCGATTGTCAACTTATTTAAGTCACACTTCCCTGATGCCAAGGCAGACTTGAACCCTTGGCAAAATGACCCAGATACTCGCAATCTGGTTGATCCCGACTCAATAGATATCGGTTTTCACTTTCCTGGATGGAGTAGAAAATTACAAAGCCGCAGTATCTTACTACAAATTCGGTTTTATCAAGATCCCTTAGACAAGTCTCATCGATTGATCGGTTTAGATGCCGCAGGGTTTAATCATCAAGGAGAAGCTTGGCGACTTTCGACGGTTGAGAATTGGCAATGTGTCGGTAATTATCAGCCCGCGCCAGAGGTGAATGACAAGCTTAAACTCTTCTGCCGACAAGTCTTTGAGTTATTCAACTAATGAAATCGGGTGTCGGGTGGAAAAACGGCTGGAACCCCAACACCATCGGACACAAACATTAGGGGCACGACATGTCGTGCCCCCATGGTGGTTCAGATTAGCCAACAAATGCCATACGCGGCTCAGATACACCTGCGGATTCATTTCCCTTCAGGTATGCGAGCATCGTATCGGCATCGGAGACTTCAAAGGGATCATCTGGGCAGTTGTCAACGATACCAGGTTCTGCAAAGAATTTTTCAATCTTGCCGTCGTTCACCAGCATCGAATAGCGCCAAGAACGCATCCCGAAACCGAGATTCGACTTATCGACTAGCATTCCCATCTTGCGGGTAAAGTCACCATTGCCATCCGGTAGCAATAACACATTCTTAGCGCCTTGCTGTTTACCCCACTGGAACATGACAAACGCATCATTCACCGACAGGCAAATGATTTGATCAATACCCTGTGCTTTGAACTCGTCATAGAGTTCCTCATAGCGGGGTAGGTGGTTGGACGAACAGGTGGGTGTAAATGCACCCGGTAACGAAAACACGACAACTTTTTTGCCACCAAAGATTTCCTGGGTTGTCCGATCTTGCCAACGATAGGGATTCGGACCACCTACAGACTCATCACGCACGCGAGTCTTGAAAACAACGTCGGGTACACGCTCGATAACTCCCATATTTACCTCGTTTTACAGACGACTAGATTTTTGTTTGCTTTAGCTATATCTAACTGTAAATCAGAATAATTCTTATTTAAGAAGGCGTCAATAGTTATAAATACTTACTTGTTGGCTTAACTGCCAGACAAGTATAACTCCTACAAAAGAGTGTTATAATTAAGGAACTGCTTATGAAAACGGTTAATGCCATGCAGAAGCAAGCAGAAGACGTCGTTAAACTATTGAAATCTAAGGGGTTGCGGGTTACCCCCCAGAGATTTTCTGTCTATGCCAATCTGCTGACTCGTTATGATCACCCGACGGCAGATCAAATCCTCAGTGATCTCAATCGCCATGGACCGACGTCCTCCCAAGCGACTGTATATAGTGCGCTACAAGCACTCCGGGAAGTGGGACTGGTGCGGGAAGTTTTATTAGAAGAGGGCATCTGTCGTTACGATGCAAATGTCGCTCGCCACCATCATTTTCGTTGTCGCTGTTGCGGTACGATTCAGGATATTCCTTGGGATACATTTGAGCCCCTTGACTTGAATCGCCTACCTTCTAGTATGCGAGGTGAAAGCTATGAGGTGACGGTGTATGGGGTCTGTGATCACTGTCAATAATTCGCCATTCGTCATTCGTCATTCGTCAGCCAAATAGAGGAGTTCTCTGGTTCAATTTCACAATTTGACCGGGGCGGGTTTAGTGGTATCTGGGTGAGGTTAAAAACGATAGTCATAAAACCCGCCCCTAGGCAATGTCCCCATCCTCAAAAACGGTATCAGACGCTTCCTTAATAACTAACACAACCACCAAATCCGCCGTATCCTCTGTGCCTCTGTGGTGCTTCCTCATTCACTCTTTTTCCTGCAAAAACTCCTGTAAATCCCTCTGCACCTGCTGATACAATTGCGGCGACTCTCCCTTCCACCCAATTAAACTATATAATTTCACTGTCCCCGCCCGCCCTCGCACCTCTTCTTCCCCCACTGGGATCACCTCAACCTCATCTTTAACAACCTGATAAAGAGAATCGGTAATTAAAATATCTGTGCCAAATTTTTTCGTCAAACCCTCCACCCGACTCGCCACATTCACCGCATCACCAATCACCGCATATTCTCGACGACGCTGAGAACCAATATCTCCGGCAATCAATTCCCCATAATTAATTCCAATCCCATTAAATAACGGGATTCGTTCTTCCTGACGCCATTCCTCACGCAACTGATGCAAGGCTTTTCGCATTCCTAATGCTGCACGAATCGCATTCATCGCATCGGTTTTTTCCCCCTCCGATACCGGACAACCAAATTCTGCCATTACCGCATCTCCAATAAACTTATCCACCGTACCCCCAGCATCTAAAATGACCTCAACCATGTCATTGAGATACCGATTAAGTTGTCGCACTAATCGTACCGGTGAGATTTGGGAGGAGAGGGTGGTAAAACCGCGAATATCGGAGAATAAAATAGCGGCTTTTAATTTGCGTCCTTTGAGCAATTCCTGATAATCATCGTGCTGCTTGAGGATTTCCTGCACAACGGGTGCGGCGACATAACGCTCTAATGTACTGCGGAAGCGGCGTTTTTGAATTTGGTCACTAATAAAGAGTGTGGTAAAGTACGAGAAACTATTTAGAGTAATCGCGATCGCAGGCACAGCAACAGGGAAAATCAATCTGGCGCTGCTATAGCCAAAAAATGCTAATCCTAGCCAAACCCCTGCCATCCCCAATCCCCAAAACAAGCTTGCCGCAGTACGCAGGGGTAGTTTATACAATAGTAGAGCGGTTCCCCCAGCCAAGACAAAAACAAACAATCCCTCTAGCCTCGGATTGGGGATGGCGACAGCAATTGAGCGTCCTTGCATTAAGGTGGCGATCGCGTTAGCATGAAGCTCAACCCCTGGCATGTTTAACTGGATAGGTGTGGGAACAAAATCACCGATATTTTGCTCATCGGCTGTTGTGCCAATCAAGACAATTTTGTCTTTAAAGGTTTCCTCTCGTAAATGCACGTCCCATATATCAGATGCCAGCACCTGCCAAAATGGAATTGTGGTAAAAACATCTCGATTTTGAGTCGGTGTTCCGTAAAAGAAAACCTGGCTCCCTTTTGGGGGTGGATAGCTGACATTTGCCACGTTTAACGTAGTTTGGGCAAATGAAGGAATCCGTTCTAATCCCAACGGCTGAAGAATTTGCTTGCTGTATTCACTCCCTAGCCGATACACATTCCCATCCACCTCTGGGGGTAAAAAGTTGACTAAACCCAGTGACACCGAATCCGGATAAAGTTCGGGTAACGGTTTATACAACTCATGAGTAATAAAACCTTGGGCATCGATGGTATCTTCGTAGAGAGCCGCTAGCACGATGCGATCGCTATATTTTGTTAATGCTTGTTTAAACTGTTGATCATCCTCAGTACCATACCCACTGGGAAGATCAAACAGTAAATCTAACGACACTGACTTAGCACCCGCCGCCATTAAACGCTCAATCACTTCAGCATAAGCCGTTCGCTTCCAAGGAAACGGTGGCGCTAGCAAATCGACAACCAAAGCTTTATTCGGATCAACCGGATTGCTGTAGCGCCCCGATGCGGTCAACGATTGATCATCGACCGCCAAGATTACAATATCATCCGGAGGTGTAATAGGTCCACGTAATTCAATGAACCACTTTTGGCTTTGCCGTTCAGCTAGCTGTACAGGCGTCCCCTGCCAAACCGTTACAAAAGCACCCAAAACCGTCCAAAATCCCATTAGCATCAAGCCAATTCCTTCTGGACGCCAAAACGGTTGGGATTGATTCCGGCGCCGCCGTCGGATGCGTTTTCGTCGTTGTTTGTCCAGCCATTGCCACCAGTGATTCATCGCCCTGACTCCAAGTTTAAAAGGGATTAGGAATTGAAGGCAAATTGTCTCTTAATACATCCGGAATTTCAATCTGCGGAAACTGCTCATTCAAAACTTCTTCGAGTTTATCAATCCCCGGAATTTCAATATCAAACCCTTTAAACAAAGCCCCGGTAACAATGTCTTCAATTTCAGCTTTTGACAATTCTATTACCGTCCCTAACACCCCCTCTGGACTAATATTAATCCCTTGACCTTGACGCAACAAAACGGGCTGAGGGTTCCACAGATTATACCGTTCGCTCAATTCGACTTCGCCCTGTAAAACCTTCACTTGCGCTTGTTCATTTTCATCTAACTCCATCAAATAAACAGTTCCGCGTGTCACGGCGGTAATCGAACCCACACATCCTTGCGTTCCTGACACGACACTTCTACCACTTCGCAGCCGCACACAGCGACTCCCCACGGTGAGTGCCGAATTTTCTCCTAATCTTACACCCGCATTGTTATTAAAGAGCAAATTCGCCCGTGTTTGTTTCGTACTAACCGTTTGTCCCAGAGTTGCAACCGCATTAACTTTAACGGGTCGGTTTTGGATATAAGCTTCATTTCCCCCTAAAATTTCTACAATTTTGGCTTGACTAACTCTTTGTGCGGATGCTGGCGCATTGTGCAATCCCAATACCACGACGATGAACAAACCACTGAGAAAACCGACTAAATTTTGCCACCTCAATGTTCTCCAAGGTATCAACGTCTTTGTTTGATAACCGTGATCTCCAGCTAATTTTACCCCCTGGGTTAAACTGAGAATCTGTTTTTTGAAATTAACCCAATTTCTCAGTCTAAATTTATTGTTCATAGATGCTGATTAACTTTAAAGTTTTGTCCGAACTCTAGGATATCAAGTTCAATTGAATGCCTAAGTAAGTTGGTGAAAATAAACCCAACTATATTAGGTTTTGTCAATATTCCTCAAGCTCTTACAAGTGACTAATGACCAATGATAAACTATTTCTCTGACGCTCCAGTTGCCACACCTTGCACCACTAAAACTGAGCAGGGAACATGATGGAGAACATGATTGCTGACACTGCCTAAAAGCACTTCAGTTAAACCCCGACGACCTCGACGACCAATGACAACTAAGTCAGCGTCCCAACTGTTTACAAGGTCTCGAATCGCACTTCCTGCATCTCCCATTTTGCACGTCCATTCTGTTGCCACTCCTTGGTCTGTTGCCTTTTTACAATAGTCAGCTAGCCATTTCTGAGTTTCATCACTTTCCTTTTTCAATTTGTCTTGCATACGACGTGAGAAGTCAATCAATTCTCTGCCAAACATATCTCCATAAAAACCCACGCCTTGGTTTTCTATAGGTAAGCAATGAAAGATCATCAACGCTGCATTGTCCTGTTTAGCTATATCTAAGGATTGGCTAAAGACACCCTCCGTTTGAGAGGAATGGTCAAGCGCTACTAATATTCTTTTATAGGTCATCAGTTTTACTTCCTAATTTTTCAGAGAACAGGGAACAGGGAAAGAGTTTTGAGTTTTGAGTTTTAATGGGTGTAGAGGCGGGTTGAAGATTATCTTTTTTTGTCACCTTAAGGATATTAAACCCGCCCTGAGTGTTCAGACGTAGCATGTTACCTGTGGAACACCCCATCTCCCTCATCTTCCCTACCTCTCTCATCTCCCCCTCTTCCCCGACAATTAACTCAACCGGCGAACAAATTTCTCCAATCGATCCATACCCTTTTCAATAGTTGGCATATCAGTAGCATAGGACAGACGGATACAGTTATCGACACCAAAGGCAATACCAGGAACTGTCGCCACTTTCTCAGCTTCTAAAAGGGTGTTACAAAACTCCAGGGATTTAAGTCCAGTTTTGCTGATATCGGCAAATACATAGAACGCCCCATTGGGTTTAGGGCAACTAATTCCTGGAATGCTATTCAGGCGTTCGTAAATGACTTGTCGGCGTTTAGCAAAAGCAAGGCGCATTTGTTCTACACAATCTTGGGAATTTTCCAGGGCTGCGATCGCGCCATACTGGGAAAAGGTACAAACATTAGAGGTACTGTGGCTTTGAATCGTGGTAACTGCCTTAATTAAATCCACAGCACCCGCTAAATACCCCACACGCCAACCTGTCATTGAGTAGGCTTTGGCAAACCCATTACTGGTAATTGTGCGATCAAAGATATCTGATCCAATAGCACCAATACTCAAATGTTGAGCGCCATCGTAAAGAATCTTTTCATAAATTTCATCCGAGACGACTAAAATATCCCGTTCTACAATCACTTGGGCGAGGGCTTTGAGTTCTTCTGGGGTATACACCATCCCGGTGGGGTTAGAGGGAGAATTAAGCACAAACAGCTTAGTTTGCGGGGTAATCGTCGCCTGGAGTTGCTCTGTGGTGATTTTATAACCCCTTGACGCATCCGTTTGCACAATAATCGGCGTACCCCCTGCCAATTTGACCATTTCCGGATAGGAAAGCCAATAGGGGGCGGGAATAATCACTTCATCCCCAGGTTCAATCAGCGCTTGCATTAAACCAAATAGGGAATGTTTACCGCCATTGGTGACAATGATATTGTCCGGCTGGTACTCTAACCCATTATCTTGGCGCAGTTTATTCGCTATTGCTTGGCGTAACTTCGGTTCCCCAGCGGCGGGTCCATATTTGGTTTTCCCGTCATCCAAAGCTTGTTTCGCCGCCGCCTTAATATGAGCCGGGGTATCAAAATCGGGTTCCCCGGCGCTGAAACTGCACACATCCAAGCCATCGACTTTCATCGCTTTGGCTTTGGCGGAAATAGCGAGGGTGAGAGAGGGAGAGACTTGACCAACTCGTGCTGCTAACTGCATTTTTACTCAACTTGAACAACTAGACGGTGTTTGAAAAGCACCTGAGAAGCTAGGGTAAGGGCAGGTTTTGATTTTAGGCGAAAGGTTCAAGGCATTATAGCGATATCTCAACCTGCCCCTCCTCTGTGCAGACACCTTTTTCAACACGCTCTCTTGGAAATATACTACTTTATCTCCGTCTAATTACCTATTTTTCAAACGTCTCTAGATTAGGGATGTTCGTTCAACTTAAGAACGGGTAACTTGATATGATATGACATATATCGCTATAAAAACGCTCCAACTCTCAACAATTTAGTCAACCCTAGGATTTAAAATTGTAAACTTACGTTAACGAAAACTGACAAACGATATCTTTCCTAAACTGATGTATTGTTTTGCATGGTTTCAGCCACAACCTTGGAGAACTTGAATTACTATTTTTATCAATATAGTGCTGTCAGTCGTGAGGATGGTGTATATGTTAGACGTAGAACGATACTACAGAGTCCTGGACTTAGAACCCAATGCCTCACCCGAGGAAGTCCACCAAGGGTATCTAGATATGACGTGGGTATGGCATCCTGACCGTTTTGTGGGTCATCCCCGCCTACAACAGAAAGCCCAGTACAAGTTGCAAGAACTCAATGAAGCCCATGAATGCTTGCGTTCTCAATCGGCGGCTAATGGTAGAAAAATGGGTCGTAAGCCAAAATACTCAGCATCACCACCGCCACCTCGTCGTTCACCATCTCCGGGTTTATCCAAATCACCAACCCAACGGAAGCCACAAAAAAATGATCCGCGAACTGTTAATACAAGGAGACCATCGATTTGTTTTAAAACCAATCCCATCGATGATTGGTTAGATTAAAATTAGGAAACGTGGAAAGTCTTTTAGCTAACTATTAATGATCAATCAGCTCCGCAAAAGCGCAGTTTCTGGTTGATCTGTGAGTAAGTCAATAATCTGATCGGTGTAGTTTTGAAACGCCGACAAACTCTTAATTTTCAGCCTACATCCATCAGAATTATCAGTTACGCGATCGCGAGGTAAATCAATCGTCAGTTCCCCTTGAATTGTACCCGGTTGCGTCGTCAGCACATAGATGCGTTGGGAGAGAAACACCGCTTCCCCTACATCATGAGTAATCATCAAAATCGTTGTACCCGTTCGTTGCCATAATTGCAGCAGGAATTGCTGCATGGCTTCGCGGGTTTGCACATCTAACGCGCCAAAGGGTTCATCCAGGAGTAAGACTTTAGGTTGACATGCTAACGCCCGCGCGATCGCGACTCGTTGTTTCATTCCGCCGGATAGTTCTTTGGGCAACGCTTTAGCAAACTCTGATAATCCCACAACCTCTAAATAATACGATACGTGCTGCCGTCGTTGTGCTGCGGATAGTCCCTGTAACCTTAAACCAAATCCCACATTATTAGCTACCGTCATCCAGGGGTAGAGAGTATAACTTTGAAACACCATCCCTCGATCCGAACCGGGTCCAGTCACTCGCACACCATCCACGCGGATTTCACCAGCCGTTGCTTGTTCCAGCCCAGCAATTAGACGTAATAACGTCGATTTACCAGAACCCGATGCACCAACTACACTAACAAATTCTCCCGATTCAATGTGCATGTTGATATCTTTAAGGGCAACCGTGACGCCCTTACGACTTGAGAATTGTTTATAAAGTTGAGAAACAGTTAATTTTGTCTTTTTCATTTGTTGTTGATTATTAGTTATTTTAATCCTTAATCTATAGTCCATTTACAGGATACTCGCAGCAACAATCTAAATAGTAAATCGAAGCTTAGACCGATTAATCCAATAACAATGAGTCCAGCAAAAATTTGATCAGTTCTCAGAAACCGCTGCGCCACACTAATCCTGCGTCCCAAGCCTTCAGTTGCTGCCACTAATTCTGCCACAATCACTAAATTCCAAGAGGCGGCAATATTGACCCGACAAGCATCGATAATACTGGGCATAATAAACGGAAAAATAACATACAGTAAAACTTGAAGGCGTTTCCCCCCTAACGTATAAGATGTTTCAATTAACTCCTTGGGGACAAACTTAACCGCATCCATGATCATCAGTGTATTGAAAAATAACGTTCCGATAAAAATAAGCAAAATCTTCGGGGTTTCTCCGAGGCCAAAGTATAAGATGAGTAAAGGAATAAATGCTGGCGCAGGCATATACCGCACAATTCCAATAATCGGTTCCATTAGCGCCCGAATACTGGCAAAGGTTCCCATGAAAGTTCCCAAGGGAATAGAAATCAACGCGGCGAGAATAAAACCACAGAGAACCCGAAATACACTTGCTAAAATATCCTGGGGCAAATCGCCACTTATCCAAAGTGACACAATCGCTTGCCAAACATTCTCTGGTGTCGGTAAAAACAGAGGCTCAACCCACCCCGAATGAGAAATTAGCCACCATAACCCAAACGGAATACCGATAGACAACACCATCAATGGCCAGGTCAAGGATTTGGGAATATCTTCGGCAATGCGCCAAAATAGGGTGGGTTTCAGTGTTTGAGGAGAAGATTTTATCTCTCTTGTACACAAATTTTCAGGAGTCCGAGTCATTAGGGTTTACCAGAAACTATTTGCTGTGATTATCTACATCATCTTCTTAGGTCGATACACAACTGGTTCTTGTGGATAAACATTCACAATGAATAACGACAAACCCTATTGTGTACGAGAGCGAATCAGCCCTGAATAGATTTAGGTTTTCTGCTTTTCCGCATAGGCTTTTACAAAGCGATCATCTAAGAGTTTATCCAAATCAGGGGCTTGTTCAATCAAACCATTCTCTACTAAAAATGTACTAATTTCTTGAGCCGCATAAGGCAGCGATGTCATGTCATCTCCCGGTTCAAACGCGGCTAAATTATCCTCGATACTAAAAATAGTCGTTCCAGCATCATATTCCTTATATTCATCAACCGTAACTCCTGCTCGTTTGGCTAAAATTTGCAAAGACTTGTCCGAATTTTCATTCATGAAATCCAGCGTATCAAACCAAGTATTTACCAAAGCTTGCACCGCTTCCGGGCGTTCCTCAAGCATTTGCCGACTCACAACTAGATGATCAGGAATCGCACCGGGAAAGTCCTTAGAACTAAACAACTCTTTACTTCCAGGACGTTCAAGTGCCTTCGTCGTAAACGGTGCAAATACACCCACAGCATCAACCTGTCCGGCGACAAATGCGGCAGAGGCTGCCCCTGTTTCTAAGGGTTTGATTTCCACCTCATCTGGAGATAATCCAGCTTTTTTTAATCCTAAGAGTAAAAGAAAATGATCAACTGTACCCGCTTCTACAGCAACCGTTTTTCCTTGCAAATCCTTTATGGCATTAATTCCCTCACGAACAATAATTTTGTCATTTCCGGTTGAATTATCATTGACCAAAACAATGACTTGATCTGAGCCAGCCGCAACAGAGCTAATCGTGTCATTCAAGGTTTGGGTATTGGCATCTAACTGACCTGCGGCTAGGGCATTAATTGAATCCAGATAGCCATCAAACCACTTCAAATCTACTTTCACATCATTGGCGGCAAAGAGTTGTTCTTCCTCGGCGATTTGCCAGGGAAACCAACCGGGCCACGCACTGAATCCCATCTGAACGGCTGGTGTTGAAGGGGATTCAGAGGTGGAGACATCAGTAGCAGGAGTACAGCTAACCGCAATAGTTAAACTGACAAAAAATAAGGTAAAGCAGGTAACAATAGTCCGAATTTTCATATTTTTAAACTCAAAATTTAACACTTGGTCGGGGCGGGTTTAGTTACATTTGGGTAAAGGAAGAGAGGATAGTAGTGAAACCCGCCCCTACACACTCAAAACTTTCTTAGTTAACTCGAACTAAGCGGATTTCTGTACGCTGTTGACGGGGATCTGTCGGCGGAATTCCAGACAGGGGTTGATTAAAGCCTTTGCCTTCTGCGACAAAGTTATGCTTAAGACCACGATTTTGTAGGTAGTTCACAACAACTTGGGCGCGTTGTTGACTTAAGGTTTGGTTCAGGGTTGCTGTCCCTGTTTTCGAGGTATGACCAATCACTCGCACGGCTACAGTTTGGGGATTAAACTCTTGAATTTCATTGGTTAACTGATTCAGGGTTTGTTGCCCTTGATTGGTTAATGTTGCTGAGCCAACACCAAATTGCACTTCTCCTCGCACTTCTAAGTTGCCAATATCTGGGGCAGCAGTAATCTTTTGGGCTGAGACTTGAGGCACAGCGGCAATGGTTTCTCCCTTGCCCGATAGTCGGTCTGCCAGTTCTGGGTTATCGGCACGCACTAAGCTAATTAAGGTTTCGGTATTATTTGTGGCTTTGGTGAGAAACTGAGGTGAAAATAAGGTCTGGGGGGCTTGAGGAACATCATTTAATCGACCCGCTAAAACTAATACAGCGGCGGTGGAACCAATCCGTTTTTCTAGGATATTATCACTCATCCATTGCTGGGCTTCAGAGGCAGTAAAAAAGTCAATTCCCTGTAAAACGGCACTAGCTTCACTAGAAGATAATTCCCCATCTTCTGCGATTTGCGTTTTTAATTGGGAGGGTTCGCGAACATTAGCGTCAATCCGGCGATAGTAGGCTTCCAGTAATTCTGAAATTTTCTCAGGTTGAGACTCAATCAAGCGATTGGATGCCACAATCACATCCACAATGGCTTGGGGTGCATCCTGACTGGATAAAACGACAGTATGCCCTTGTTTTTTGGCTTGGGTGACATAGGGTTCCCAAATCACCGCCACCGCCACATTCTGATTGGGATCTTGTAAAAGTTGCCACGCCTCAGACGCATCAGCGACTTTTTTGACTTGAAAATCAGCCAGCTTAAACGCCTCAAACTTGGTACTCAACACCAGCGCCAGGTACTCACTGGGGGTATCCCCCGCAAAGGTGAGGGTTAACTGTCGTCCTTGCGATCGCTCCTGCTCAACTAATCGCTTAAGATCTAAGAGTGACTTAAGATTTGGATATTTCTTCGTATTCAGCACAACGGCATCAGCGCCTACCGTGCGGTCAATCAAGCCAATAATTTGTCCTTCGGGTTGTTGTTGCAGGAACTGATCTAATGTCGTGACTAATAAATCTGCTTTTCCCTGATTCAATAATTCAGCCCGTTTGGCTTGATCAAACTCATCTTGATAGCGCAGTTTGAGCCCAACCTCTTCTAATGCCTTTTGAAACGGCTGACTGCGAAACGTGCTATAGCCGCTGAATGTATCTCCCAGAATCCTCAGTTCACCTTTGGCGGCTTTGGTTTGAGTCTGACTTGACAGATTAGGAACTAGATCAGGTGCCGCCTTATTCAACACCCACAGACCACCTCCAATCAGACCCAAGGTAGCGGCTAAAGCTAAAATCAATACTAGCGGATTATCGCGTTTACTCATAACCTATAATCGACCTATTCCATTTCACTATGCTAGCGGCTGATTTGTTGTACTTTATGTAACATTTTTGCGCGGGTTTCTGTAAAGTTATGGTTTTTACAGATGTCACCGCATCCATGAATCAACCCAGATGCCGTAGGTCTACTCTCACTCACGCTCTCATTTTTAGTGGGTATCTGCAAGTTTCTCTCTAAATTTTGGCAGATTCAATGGGAAAAAGTCAGGAATAAAGCACGGATTAGCTCGGAATAAGTCAGGCTCTCACTCAAGATGGCTCAAGTTAATTCAGATAGATGTCACGCGGCTTAATCCTAAATCTGTTGAGCAACAAAGGCTTATTTCTGTGACATTCAGATTAAGATAGTTCTACTGGAGTGGAGAATTTTTCATGAACGCTTATTTTGCTTTAGTTATTTCGATTATGATCGGTATCGGTGGGCAGCTAAGCCTTAAAGCTGGTGCTATTCAGGGTATTGGCAATAAGCTTTTCTTTCTTGAGCCCTACATTATTGTGGGATTGTCGTCTTATTTCTGTGCTTCCCTTTTTTACATCTTTGCCCTTAGGGAAATTCCTGTTTCTGTAGCTTTTCCCAGCGTTTCGATTAGCTATGTAGCGGTCGCTTTTTTGGCTCACTTAATTTGGGGAGAACCTTTTGGCATTAGACAGGTTATCGCCTTGGGACTAATTGGTCTGGGAATATACATATTATCCCAGAAGTGAATCCTTTATCTGGGACAACGATTAAAATACGCACCCAAAGAGGGTCACATTAAGTATTTTCAGAGTTTTTGCATCAGTTTTAGTACTCGCGACTATCCAGAAGGAACATTGAATAGATCCCCACCGTACAGGCGGGTGGGGAATTCCGCGAGTTAGGTTAAATATTGCGTTCGCTTAATTCACGGGTCATGTAATCGAATGGCTGATCCACAAATGCCGTATTAGCAACTCCCCCGGCGGCGACTTGCTCTTTCACGATATCTTTCATAATTTGGATACCGCGAACAGTCGGACCAATGGGAACCCCCAAGGAATTGTAGGTTTCCCGTAAACCTTGCAGTACTCGTTCGTCAAGCACATCCATACTCCCAGCAACCAGTGCATAACTGGCATAGCGCAGATAATAGTCCATATCCCGCAAACAAGCGGCATAGCGACGAGTCGTGTAAGCATTGCCACCCGGACGAATCAGTTCCGGGACATCTTCAAAAAGTTGCGATCCTGCCTGCTTGACAATTGAGGCTGAATTAGTATTAATCACGGCGGCTGCCATGATTCGGGCTGTACCACTGTCAAAGTAAGATTTGAGTGAATCGATCGCATCGCGATCGAGGTAACGACCAGTGATGTCGTAATTTCTAATCAGGCTTGTAATCGCATCCCGCATGAGTCGGCTCTCCAAATCTGTATATCTTTATCTATTTATCTTGCCAGTTATTGCAGCACGGCTACAAAAAATTCCCACAAACAAAATGGACATAACGGAACAAAACCTAGCCTTGTATGTTTATACTGTTGGCGTTCCATCCCCATCCACATGTGACCCGCCTGCTGAACCCTGTTCTTTGATCACATAAGCTGGACTCACCCAAGTATTGCTCCCAAGGCAACTTGGCTTATCTGCACTAGAATACGTCATGGTTGAGCGGATTGACAAATAGGAGATGGGTAATCCTTATTATTTTGTAACATTTGAGACAATTTAATCGTTTTCTGAGGATACCCAGAATCAGGAAACTAGATTCTGTAACTTTGGATACAAAAGCTCCCTCTGCCTCTCCCTAGGATGAGTCAGATACAAAGGAGACAGGTTTCAAGCCCAATCAGGTTGTTGAGGTAAACCTGAGATGGTACGACAACGGCTCCCCGGCTTAGGGAGAAAGCTCGCACCAATGTATCTTGTCTCGTTTCTCACACTCAGGGGACAAACTGACGGGTCTACCCATGTTTGCAGCTCCTGCCACTGATAACCGTATCGTTTCCTGGTTAATCACATGTCTAGTATGTTTGTGCGACACTTGATTCCTAATCTCCCCCGTAGTCCTAAGCGTCAGGTTGAGAACAGGCATGACCGTCTGTCTAAGCCGGTGAGAACCTGAACAAGTCTTCCTCCATCGTTCAACTATTTGAACTTTTCTAAACAATAGTCCAATTGACAAAAGGAGTCATTCATGCCAGAAACGCCCCAAGAGGTCTTGAAAATGATTCAAGACGAAAACATTCAAATTATTGACCTCAAATTCATTGACATGCCAGGGGTCTGGCAGCACTGCTCGTTTTACTACGATCAAATTGACGAAAGTGCTTTTGAAGATGGGGTAGCGTTCGACGGGTCAAGTATTCGCGGTTGGAAAGCCATTAACGAATCAGACATGTCAATGGTTCCCGATCCGAAAACGGCTTGGATTGACCCATTCATGCAAGAAAAAACCCTGAGCATGATTTGCTCGATTAAAGAGCCTCGTACTGGTGAATGGTACAGCCGTGACCCCCGCACCATCGCCCAAAAAGCATTGGACTTTTTGAAATCTACTGGACTTGGGGATATTGCCTTCTTTGGTCCAGAAGCCGAGTTCTTTATCTTCGACGATGTTCGCTTTGATCAAACTGAGAACAAAGGGTTCTACTATGTAGACAGCGTTGAAGGGCGTTGGAATTCAGGACGGGAAGAAGCCGGCGGGAACTTGGGATATAAACCTCGCTACAAAGAAGGATACTTCCCCGTTTCGCCTACGGATACGATGCAAGACATGCGTACCGAAATGCTGCTAACCATGGCTCAATGTGGTGTGCCTATTGAAAAGCATCACCACGAAGTTGCTACAGGGGGACAGAACGAACTCGGTGTCCGTTTTGCACCAATCGTCGAAGCCGGTGACTTCTTGATGGTTTACAAATATGTGGTTAAAAATGTTGCCAAGAAGTATGGCAAAACTGCCACATTTATGCCCAAACCCCTGTTTAATGACAACGGTTCTGGGATGCACACCCACCAGTCGATTTGGAAAGAAGGGAAACCCCTGTTCTTCGGCGATGGCTACGCTCAAATGAGCAAGATGGCGCTGCATTATATCGGCGGCTTGCTCAGACATGCGCCAGCGCTGCTAGCTTTGACCAACCCAACGACTAACTCCTATAAGCGCTTGGTGCCAGGCTTTGAAGCGCCTGTGAACTTAGCTTACTCTCAAGGAAACCGTTCAGCTTCCATCCGGATTCCCCTCTCTGGTGACAATCCCAAGGCGAAGCGGATGGAATTCCGTTGTCCTGATGCGACTTGTAATCCCTATATTGCCTTTGCGGCGATGTTGTGTGCAGGCTTGGATGGGATTAAGAACGAAATTGATCCAGGCGAACCCTTAGATGTGGATATCTACGACCTCTCACCAGAGGAATTGAGCAAAATCCCGTCAACTCCTGGTTCTCTGGAAGCCGCTTTAGAGCATTTAGAGAAGGATCATAGCTTCTTGACCAGTACAGGTGTATTCACCGAAGACTTTATCGACAACTGGATTGCCTACAAACTCGATAATGAGATCAACCCGATGCGGTTGCGTCCTCATCCCTATGAGTTTTCCCTCTACTACGATGTCTAGTCTCAGAAAATAGCACAAAATGAGAAAAAAAGCCATCCCTAGGGGTGGCTTTTTTTTGCCTACATCTCCCCTCAACTCTAGGGTTGACTCTGTGAACTTTTTTATTTTTTTAGTTACAATACTTAACAAATGACAATCAGGTAACAACCAGCTTCACGACTCATGTCTGATACTTTGACAAAACTGGCATATCAAACATTCCAGCAAGGAAAAGCGGCGTTTGCACTCGCACACAAAAACACAGGATCACAACTACGGAATCTGATTAATCCTCCAATCAACCAGCTTAGAGCCAAATCCCTCTCTCCAGAAATCCTGCAACTACTTTGGCAAAAGTTCGAGCAGATTCTGGAAACCGATTGGCAGGATGCGGAGCGGGGCGTGTATCCTAAAAGCCTGCTGTTTGATAACCCTTGGGAAGACTTCTTGCGCTACTATCCAGAGATTTGCCTGGATTTACTGAACATCTGGGAGAGGGTCAATCAGAATAAATATCAGGAGTTCTCGCCAGAGATTGATATCGAAAATTATCCAAACTACTATCGGCGCAACTTCCATTACCAAACCGATGGCTACTTGAGTGATACCTCAGCCAACCTGTATGATTTGCAGGTAGAACTTCTGTTTAATGGTGGGGCTGATCCGATGCGGCGGCGTGTACTTGCACCGTTAAAGGAAGGACTCAAGGCGTTTGATACCGTTCCTGCTCAACAAATTAAGGTTCTTGATGTAGCCTGTGGAACGGGTCGGACTTTAAGGATGATTCGGGCAATGCTGCCAAAAGCGTCTCTATTTGGCACAGATTTATCCCCAGCTTATTTGCGTAAAGCCAATCAACTCTTATCGGAGATTCCGGGGGAATTACCGCAACTGATGCAGGCTAAGGCGGAGGAGTTGCCGTATCGGGATAATTATTTCCACGGTATCACTTGCGTGTTTCTCTTCCACGAACTACCACCTTCTATACGTCAGCGCATCATTGAGCAATGCTTCCGCGTCATTCAACCGGGAGGAGTGTTTGTTATCTGTGACTCTATTCAGGCGATTGATTTTCCCCAATTCATGCCAATGATGGAAAACTTCCCTGCTATATTCCACGAACCCTACTACAGACACTACATTACCGATGATTTAGTCGAACGCCTGACTCAGGCGGGTTTTGAGGCAATTACAACTCAAAACCACTTTATGAGCAAGTACTGGATTGCTCATAAGCCTGAAGACGCTACGGTGTAGAATCGTTCTCGGCAATTAAGATCCCCGACTTCTTCAAGACGTCGGGGATCTGGGTCTTTGGGGGTAAGTCATCGGGATTAACCGATAAAATAAGCTTGGGGCTACTCCCACCTATCAAGACGCCAAATCAAGATTATGGCGTGAGATGAATTGCCAGATTAGGTAAATACCACGCCTTGTGTTATATACAATTGTCAACTGCTATAGAGAAACGTCTATGACCACTAAAAAATCGAATCCAGAAACGGTGTCTACAGAAAGCTTGTCAACGGAAGAGATCATCTCCACTGAGTTTATCCAAGATCAGGTTACCGTCAACTATGTAGAAACTATCGAAACAGTCATCTCCAGCCTGGAGCAAGATGACAGTGCGATGGTAAGCCATAACGATGAAGGTTATCTCTGGAAGTTTAAGTATGGTAGCGTTGAAGTCTTTGTCCAATTGACGGGTTCTACAGATGAGGATACGTTTACCGTTTGGTCTTCGGTGCTGCATCTCCCGGCTGAAAAAGAAGCCGAATTGATGCGTAGACTTCTGGAAATGAACTGGTCAGATACCTTTGAAGCCCGTTTTGGCATTGTGGATGATCAAGTGGTGGTGTTATCGTCGCGCACGGTGGCTGAATTATCGCCAGGAGAAATTTCTCGGGCGATTACTATCGTTGCCACGATCGCGGATGATAATGATGAAGCATTACAGGAAGAGTTTGGCGCGTCTTGAGTTGTACTACAACCAGACTTCGCGATCGCAACCTCCTCTCATCTATGGCTGATATGGTAATCTCAATTTTTTCTATTCTACTGAGTCGGGTGCAAAACCTGAGATACCTGTAGTGTTTTTGTAGTATCTTAAATCAAGGCTGTTGAAGCTTAGTTCTTTCCCTTGTCATTAATCTCAGGTATAGGAGTTCAAAACCGCGATCGCACCGTCTAGCGTTATCGGCTGTAATGGTTGTGGTGCAAGGGATAGAGACGATTGTCGCCTCGGTTAAACGGATTGGTTATTCTGAGCGAGCGATATTACACGCGATCGCACCCCTAGAACAGCAGTCTAGTAATCGAATCATCTCCTGAAATTGCGAAAAACAGTGATTTAGGCGACCCAATCATCCTTTCTTTATTTTAATTTTTACTTGATCCAGCTATAAAATCACTACAATTTAATCAAATTGAGCAACTAAAGTTGGATAACTACTCATCAAAATAATCACAACAGCCAAGATGATACCTAGCCACAATAGCGATACACTTCTCAACGAATGAACCTCTATATGACCTGGAGGAACAAAGATTACCCGAAATGGGGCGAGGGCTTGGTGATTATATTCTGCTTCCGTTTCCAAATTATAAGTATCAACTAGATTCGGTAATGGAGTCTGAGAAATAAAATCCCTAGATGCTGGGTTTATAGGTTGATAAGCTAAAATTTTTCCATCATCGCCTACCCCCACTAAGTAACTTAAAGTCCTGTTAGTTGTCATATCTGCTTGCCATGCTTGATTAATTTGGCTGTATAACCTTGTGGATAATGCTTTAACTTTACGATAATTTTTAATTTCTGACGCCATAAAAAAAGGTGAACTTAAGGCTAACTGCATGTTGTCATTTACGATACTATTTTTTTTATGAAAGGTACAAAATCCGATAGCTTGAGTCGCTGCCACAGTAAATGTTGCAATGATTCTTGAATCGAATTGTAATCCTCGGATAAAATAATTCGGAAAACTAACTAATATTATCAGGCAGACAGAGAAGAATGGAGCCATAAAGTTAAACACAATCCACCACCAAGCAGATTTTACAGAGTGACGCAGTACCAGCCATTGAGTTAACCCCAACCAAATAATGCAAAAAGCAAATACAAAACCACTATATATGGTTATATAATTCATATCCATCAATACCCCATCAAAAGTAGCCAATGGCAAAGTAGTGGAGAGAAAGTACAGCCATCCTTGAAAAGTAGTACTCAAAATTATCTGACCTGCCGCCGTTGCAGGAATCCACAACCAACTCGATAGGTATTTACGTAGTATTAGCCACTGAGTTGCTCCTACCACAGTTCCTGTAACGAAGCCACTAATAATTGCATTCCCAATTCTCACCTCCTGTTCAACAAATACTGAAGTGGGTAGATAGCGAAACAAAAATCCAACTGCCAATCGACTCAGCCCAGTCATGAGAACAAAAATAATCACAAATTTGAGTCGATCAAAGGGTGGGATCAAAAATTGCTGTTTATTTAAATAAGTCGATAAAATAGACATAGAACATCGATTCAGTATTCAATAATGTGGTTTATTACACTAATAGTGAGCGCCTCGCTCACACTAGTCACGGTAGTATTTTACACTCTCTCGTGCCAGTTGGTTTCGCTACAGGACGAGATGATAAGATGATAATCCGCAAGACACTATACCCACGGATCAGAACGAAATGGCAGGCGCGATCGCACGAGGTTTATAGTATATTCAACAGAATCCCTAGACCACTGATTCAGCCATCAAATCATCTACTGGTATTTACCCAAAAAAGTAACATTCGCTACTAAATACTCCATTTTATGATTTATGTTTTCTGCACTCATAAAAACAAGCAAAATCACGTTTAATCTTTACAAGCCATTACATAATAGCGCCACGGTGCGGGATAGCCTTCTATCGTTACAGATAAATTATCAGGATTCAGAAATTCTCGTAAACTATCGATATTTGCCCAAGGGGTGCGGCGCTGTTCCTCCACAGACAAGGGTTGAGCAAAAAAACAGTGAATGTGATTAAAGCCAGCCCGTACTAGCCAATTCTCCAAACAAGATTGAGTCGGCAAAAACCAAATTCCGCGTGCTTTAGCATAGCGCTTGCGAGGAGTCAACGCAACAGGAAGTTCCCCTGGAATTCCCTGACAATCAATCACAATTTCTCCCTTAGGTGCTAGGGCTTGTCGCAGTTTACCCAATAAATTAATCGGATCTCGATGATGGTAAAGAATCCCTAGACAAAAAATCGTATCAAAGAAATCAGGATAAAAATCAATATGCTCAACCCCCAATAACTCAAATGTCAGCATTGGTTGCTGAACAATATTTTGGATAAGCTGAAAGTTCCAAAAGTGCTTAGGAACTGGCTCAAACCCAATCACACACTCCGGCTCCTGATCAGCCATGCGAAACATAAAATAGCCATTGTGACAGCCAATATCCGCCACCCGACGATTTTTCAGGGAATGGATATGGGGTAAAATTCGCGCCCATTTCCAGTCAGAACGCCACTCTGCATCAATGGTAATCCAAAACAGTTCAAAGGGTCCTTTTTTCCAAGGGCAAAAGGCTTGCAACGAGTGATAAAATCGCTGTTTTTGTTCGGTTGTGAGTTCCTCAGCATGACCCACTTTAACCACAGCATCAGAGAAGTCATACCAATCACTGTGGATGTCCTGAACCGCCTGCACCGCTTCCCGATATTGACTCACTTGAGGAGCGAATAATTTGGATTGTCGCTCTTGGCGTACTGATAAAATCGCCTCTCGTGCTAAAGTTTCGGGGTAGCGCTCTAGGTAATCAGGGGGTATATAACCAATATCAGAATTTGTCATTGTTTATTGAAATAAAGCACCACAGAGGCACAGAGAACACAGAGGATTTTTGGATTGCTGTGGTTCCTCCTCCAAATTCCTCTTACTTGAGAGCCACCCAGGAAACAAAGTTATGTAATTTAATTAGTGAATCAACGCTATTAAAGCCACTATCATATAACATTTGCACCTGCTGATCTTCTGTTAAAGGCACTAACACATTCTCTAGCGCCTCCTTTTTGCGTTCAATTTCAGTACGGGCATAACCATTATGAGCTTTAAAGGCTTCGTAGTGTCGGGTGATTGTCTCTTGAAATTGGGGATAGGGTGACTTTACTTTTTCACTTACGAAGAGTAAGCCACCTGGAACCAATCCCTCGTAGATAGTTCGGAGCAAGAGTTGACGCACCTGTAGCGGCAAAAATTGTAGGGTGTAGTTAATCACAACAACGCTACTATTCTCAAAGGAACAGTTTTCTGCCTTGTCACAGATGAATTGAATCTGATGTATCTGTTTAATCTGAACCAACTTCTGCTCCGCTTTCTCTATCATGGGTTGAGAATTATCAATCCCAACCAGCGTAGCGTTTTGCTTCAAGAAACGCCCCAGTAATTCCAGAAATGTTCCCGTAGAACAGCCAACATCAATAATCCGCGTTCCCGGTTGATAATACTCTCTCGCCCAATGAGCGGCACAGGTTAGCACCTCTTGATACAGAGGCACTGAACGAAATATCATATTATCGAAAACATTGACCACATCCTGGTTAAAAACAAACGGCTTGGGCCACACTTCTTTTTCAAAGAGTTCATCTTTTTCCGGACTCAGATAAAGTTTTGTGGGATAAAGTTCTGGATTGAGTTTGTCGTAATTCATCAGCCAATTGTAGAGGCGGGTTTAGGAATTGTAGAGGCAGGTTTAGGGACTCACGCTAACTTATCACCGATAACTGAGCAGCAAAACCAGCCCTTATTCATGTAGGGGCAGGTTTAGTTTTTTTCGGTGGGATTATGCTATATTACCTTATCTGGCGTAAGAAGTACTGATCGCACAACTATCCAATTTGAGGCGCGACAGGTTGAATAGGAATAGTACTGAAATTTTGGCTGGTGGGCAATGCCCACCCTACGGTATATCAAGGATTTCGGCGACCCAAAAATGCTTATTTGAGCGCCATTCGGCTTAATAGGGCATTTCAGTCTCTTCCACATCTGCTGGGGCGTCTGTCAATCCCATGCGATCAAGGGCGATAACAACTCCTACAGATACCACTCCTCCTAAAAGTAAACCAATAATTAGGAGAGTAATATAGATGCGCTTCAAAGATTTTTTGGTCGATTTTATATGCTCTGGCGATAGATTAGGGTCAAGGCTTTCCTGTTCAGTGTCTGGAGATTTCTCATCCACCCCATCTCGTTGGGGATGGGGAAAACCGTCATGCTCGAATTCTGGGGGATTTTGATTATTCCACATATCTCTAGTTTGATTATTATTTGCAGAATTCTCATCAGCCTAAAGTTAGACTAACTCTCGGCAACGAGTTTCACAATCCAGGATGACTCTCCTGTACTTAGTGAACGAGCATCTTGCTCGCTGGTATGAGGTAATATTATTAATACTTTAGATAAAACTCTTTAATCAAGCTAATAAATTCAGGGGTATAAACCCGTCTGCTGGCTTCTATCGTAAGGATGTTTTCTTGAGAGGGTAACTGATATTTACCTAGTTCCAGTATAATTCGTTTAGTTTGACTGGCTAAGGTTGGTTTAACAGAGAGTTTCCTCTGGCAAAAAAAACCGAATGATTCGGCTTTTTCTTGGAAGAGTTGGGCTGCTTCAGTAGGGTAAATGACAGCAAGCCTACCATTCTCGCACAAAAGCTTTTCTGTCACTTGTAATAGATCCAATTGCCTAAGAGAATCACTATGTCGTGCGACGGTTCTCGCCTTTTGTGACGCTTTACTGGCATTGTCAAAAAAGGGGGGATTAGACACAATCAGATCGTACCGCTTAGAGCAAGTCGTGGCATAATCTTGCACAGAACCCTGATACACCTGAATGCGATCGCGCCAAGGTGATCGCGCCACATTCTCCTGCGCCTGAATGCAAGCCTCTGCGTCAATTTCCACGGCGTCGATATGCGCCTGCGATCGCTGTGCCAACATCAGCGCCACCAAACCCGTTCCTGTGCCAATATCCAGAATGCTTTGCACGCCTGTGATATCCGTCCATGCCCCTAACAGTGTACCATCCGTGCCGACCTTCATCGCACAGCGATCATGAAAGACGGTGAATTGTTTGAAGCGAAAGTATGGATTAGACATTCTCAGTCGTTGATCATGAATAGCTGACACCTTAATCTACTAATTTAGTAGAAATTAGTAGATTTTTAGTAGATATGACCCAGATGAGGTACACCCGAACGTAGGGGCACCATCCTTGCGCCCTTATCAAGGTATCGCACTCTAGAAGGGCGGGTTTAGTCACGTTATCAGTTTGTAGCAAACTGTTATCTGTAAAACCCGCCCCTACACCCCTGTATCAATCAAGATATCTTACCCAAAAGTAATGATCCTGGTACGGCTTTTTTTATCCAGTCGGTAACTAAAAGTTGTTCGGGTTCAAAGCTGTCCAGAGGTTCGCCGTTTATGGTGCGAAAAATAACATCTTGGGGAACAATCGCTTCACCCGTTGGCAAAACCATACTTTGAATCTGTGAAATCTCGAAGGAACGCCAGGTGTAAAAAACCACATATTTGCCACTTTCGCCAGCCAGAACTTCCGCTAAACAGGTGTCATTTCGGTATTCAGATAGTTTTGATTTCATCCGGGGGAACAATGCGGTGGTGCGATTCGCTTTGAAAAAAGGAGCGCGTGTTTCTCGGAACCAGTTTTCCCGTAATTTTGCCGGATTTTCTAATATTTGGCGACAAATTTTATCAATATCAACGGCGACATTATCCTCCTGACTCAGATGTCGCACGTCTAATCGTACTGTATGTAAACCCGCCTCACACAACCCATCTAAACGATCGAGAATAAACTGATCTTTGTCTAAGAACATGAACGTTCCATGGGCAGTTTCTAAAGTAGGAAAATGGCGATTAGGGTTATCAGCAAAAGCCGCCGTCGCTTCTAGATAAAGAGGGGAGTCTGGGTTAAATCGGTATAGAGAATCGATTTCCTCTGTTCCTTCTGTATGCTGGCTTTCCAGCAACGGGTTTACTAAGAGCGATCGCGGCGAGTAAAATAAGAGAATAAGTCCCACACCCAGCAATTCACAGGGAACGGGTAAAGTTTGGCAATATTCAATCAGCTTTTCTTCCGGTAGTTCAATCGATAACACTAACCGTTCCAACGACTCCGAAAAAATCTCGCACCATCCCTGCAAAGCCTCCAGATTGTGATTCCCTGTCTCAACAATTAACTGGATAGGAATCTCAGGAAAATGGGTTTTCAGCCAATAAGCCGCGCCAGGATCACAGACACGAATGGCGCCAAAGTGACTGAGTTCCCAATCCTTTAAATGATTACAAATAATTCTCATTACCCGTTCTGGCATTAACAGATCCCAGACGAGTACCGGGCGCAGTTCGTTTTCCCAAGCTTGTCTGGCTAAATCATGAACCTTCGCTTTTGATAATTGTCCCTGTCGCGCTAATAGTATTGGTTCCAATAATACTTCTTGTAAATTGGGGGCTTTGACACAATACCCTAAATCCTGAATTGATGAAACAAATGTATTAAATTGCATGGTAATTTGTCGTCAAACTTGGAGGAATGGGCGAAGCATTCTTGGATAAAGTTTATACTCTTCGGACTAAGTTTTTGGCAAGAATGCTTCGCCCTGGGGAATGGGTGAATCGAACGACATTTAATTGGGCGATATTGTGCGATCGCACGGAGTCATCCGGCTTGGGTAAGCGAACAATACTGTCCTTTCGCATCGATTCTAACCGTTCACCTGTCATAGAAAAAATCTGATTAACTTGCCACCCTATCGGTTCTCCATGAAAAGGGATAATTTCAATTTTATCGCCAACTGCCAAGGGTTCAATGAGTCGTAAAATAATCTCTTGGGAGGTTGTATCCATAACCATGCCTAAATAGCAGTGAGTTCCTGTATTAATTCCCGATAACTGTCCAAATACGGAATTCTTATCGGCTGGTGTTTCTAAGGAACCCGAAAAATAGTCTCGGTTAGGAATCGATTGCAGTTCGGCTGCGGCTTGGCTGAGGAGCTGTTCATCTAATGTGCCGACTGCATAAGCATCAATTAATTGACGATAAACCTTACAGGTGAGGGCGACATAGAACGAGGATTTCATCCGTCCTTCTATTTTTAATGAGCAAATATTATGGTTAAAAAAATCGCCAATCTGATAAATTCCCCACAAATCTCTGGAAGACATGAAGCTGACCAAATTATCGGCTTTATCGTCATGACTTTGTAAGTGATAGGGTAATCGACAGGATTGGATACATCCGCCCCGGTTAGAATCGCGACCTGCGGTAAAATTAGAAATGGTACAATGACCAGAATATGCCATACACATTGCACCGTGGGCAAACATTTCCACGTCAATACCGGATTGTTCTCCAATTAAACCCGCTTCAGCAATACTGAGTTCTCGACCGACAATTAAGCGCTTGACTCCCATTTTTTTCCAGAGAAGGGCGCTGTAGGAATTGAGACAAGATGCTTGAGTGGAGAGGTGAATAGGTAGATTTGAATTCCTTTGAACAACTCGGATAACCCCTAAATCGGAGACGATTACCCCATCAACCCCCATAGATTCGAGAAACTGGCAATAATCAATGAGTCCCTCAAAGTCGGCATCGTGGAGAAAAGCGTTCAGCGTGACGTAAATTTTGGCATCATGTTGATGGGCAAATGCCACACTTTGAGCTAACTCAGAGTCAGTAAAATTATCTGCACGCGCCCGCAATCCATAGTTTTGTCCCCCTAGATACACCGCATCTGCACCATAAGCAATGGCGACTTTTAAGCGTTCCAGATTCTTCGCTGGGGCGAGGAGTTCAGGTTTAAGCATGTCTGGGTTGAAGGATAAGCGGGAACAGCACTAATTTAACATTCGTGGTGCGATCGCATCCAGAAAAAGGGATATGAGGCAGACATATCGATGAGAAAGGACAAAGGACAAAGGACATAAGACCATCTTGTTGCAATCTTTAAAATGGATTAGCCCAACTTGTTCCTATCTTTACAGATTTTCTCCTATAACAGAAGTAACAGACAAGTGGGTTCAAGGGTAGTGGGAATGCCCCTTCACACCGCTTGGCTTGTACCCAGATCGCTTGGTAAAAAGAGCCATCTAGTGAGCAAATTCCAGTAGAGATAGATTTCAGAGGCGCGAAGTATCGCGTCTCTTCTCATTTTTCGCAGCAGCTTGATCAATCTTAACCAAAGACTAGCGTTCACCGTCCGGATCAGATAGTCTGCTAAGTGTTAATTTGATGGGAGAATAAGCAACAACCTGATTATGTGTGAGACCCCGAAGCCGTTCCCTGTTATGGGACTATCTGTTCACCTACTCCAAGAGTACGATCGCTGGTTGGGTAATCGCCTTGGGCAAAACCTGGGGTGTCATGTGGTGACATTGAATGCAGAAATGGTAATGCAGGCGGAGTGTCATCCAGCTTTGGCAAGTTCAATCCGACAAGCGGAATTAGTTGTCCCTGATGGTTCAGGTGTTATCCTTTACTTACTCCTCCACGGTATCCGACAGCAGCGTTGTCCAGGAATTGAGTTGGCAGAATCGTTACTGCAACAGGCGGGAGAATGGGGTAAGTCTTATCCGGTTTTTTTCTATGGGGGTCAACCGGGTATTGCTCAAGCGGCGGCTAAGATATGGCAAGAACAATACCCGAAACTCGCGATCGCAGGAATTGAAGATGGCTATCTTTCCCCAGAAGCTGAAGATCAACTCAAAGTTAGATTAGCAAAAGAACAACCGCCATTAATTTTTGTCGGTTTAGGGGTTCCCCGTCAGGAGTTGTGGATTGCTCAAAACCGACATTTGTGTCCTCGATCCATTTGGATTGGCGTTGGCGGTAGCTTCGATATTTGGGCTGGGGTTAAATCCCGTGCGCCTGTCTGGTTGCGGAATCATCATTTGGAATGGCTCTATCGACTCTATCAAGAACCTTGGCGCTGGCGGCGGATGATGGCTTTACCGCAGTTTGCCCTCAAAGCGATCGGACAACGTTTTGCTTAATTGTCTTATGTCACTACCACTAACTGCTACTACTGGATCGACGTTCTAGCCGATTTAACACACGGGTAATGAGTTCAGGCTCTACTATCGGTTTTTTCACGTAATCATCAGCACCGACGGTAAAAACTTGCTGCACCGTTTGCACTTCTGTATGGGCGGAGAGAAATAGCACGGGTAAGTTATTCCAGCGTAAGTCATGACGAACCACTTGACATAACTCTATGCCACTATATTCCGGCATTTCTACGTCTAAAATTAGTAAGTCAGGGGATACGGCTTCTAGGACGTCCCAGAAGCGTTGGGGATGTGCCAAGGTAGTCACCTTTAGTCCCCAGGGTTGCAGCAAGTGGCGCAGCAGGGCGAGGATTTGCTCGTCATCATCCACGACTAAGACTTTAGCTTCCCCCAATTTCTGCTGATTAATCGCTTGAGTCACCGCGTGCAAAATTTCTGGGGGAGTCATGGGTTTCTGTAAAAAGGTAGCAGCACCTAGACGAGCGGCTTTTACTCGACTGCTGAGGTGATTTTGACTGGAAAAGATGAAAACGGGAATTTCTGAGTGTTGGTTAGCGAGTTCTGCTAGGAGTTCAAAGCCGTTTTCTTGGGTGTCAGCAAAGGTGAGATCCAGCAAAATTACATCAGGAGGATGTAGCGCGATCGCTCGTTTGGCGGCTTGAAGGTGAGGGGCGCTATTCACCTGCAATCCCCAGGCTTTTGCTTCGATTTCTATATGTTGAGTGAGGATCTGATCATCGTCAATAACCAATAATTGGGCTGGGGAAGTGGAAAAAGTTGGCGGATCACAGACAGGGGGCGCCACCTGAACAAGGGCGGGTTTGGTTGCGATCGCCTGTTGGAGTGAGTCTATTAAATGTTTCAGCTTCTGGGCGTCTGGCGGCGTTGCTTTTGTCTGAGTCTGCAAAAGCTGTTCGATTTCGCGTGCGATTTGAGAACCCTCTGCACAACCAAACGATCCTAATGAGCCAACTAATCGGTGTGCTTCCATTTTGGCATGCTCATAGAGTTGCTGATTCAGGGTTCCTGTCGCTAGGGTTAAACTCACTTGCCTAAATACGTCTAGCTTTTCCGGGAGGCTTTCTTTAAACTTTTGCCAAATTTTGGCAACCGCCGCCATGACTTTAGCTTCAGACGTGTCATGATAGATTTCTACATTTTCCCGGATTTTTTTGTCTTCTTGTTCCTGAGTGGGTGCATCTTTGAGGCGATACCCTACGCCGTATACTGTTTCAATTAAATTAATTTTTATCCCGGCGGCTTTAAGCTTTTGCCGCAACCCTTTAATCTGGGTGGTTACGGCTTCCTCACCGGGAAATTCATCACTCGACCAAATGTGATTGAGGATAGCACTGCGGCTAAAAATACGTCGAGGATGACGCAGGAATAGTTCTAACAATCCGTATTCTTTGGGTGTTAAGTGTAATAATTTTCCTTTATACATCACTTCACCCGTATCCGGTTCTAGCCGCAGCTTCTCCCAGGTCAACACCTTTGATATTGTGGAGTGACGCCGCCGCAATAATGCCCGAATTCGCGCTATCAATTCGCACAGATCATAGGGTTTAATTACATAGTCATCCGCACCCGCCTCTAATCCGCGAATGCGATCGGCGCTACTTCCCTTAGGGCTGACGAGGATAATCGGCATTTGAGAACCCTGATGGCGCAGTTTTTGGCATAGATGAATGCCATCTAGCTTTTGAGGTGTGACGTCTAAGACAGCTAAGTCATAGTGAGAGGTTTGAGCCAGTTCCAGTCCATGATCAGGATTCGTTGCTGCTTCAATGGTGTAGTTATGGGCTGTGAGTGCTTCAATCAGGGGTGAAGCTGTCACTGGATCATCATCGACTATCAGAATCTTCATGGGAAAGGGGAGAATTGGGAATGGGGTTGCTCTGTATTCCCTTTGATCTTCACCTTTTTCTTAGGGATTCTTGACTGAAAAGTACACAATCCTCAATAAAAGTTAGGATTAATTCAAGAAAATGCTGTACCTGTAGGGGACAATTCATGAATTGTCCCCTACTTATAGCAGTCGCCAAAGTCCTTAGGACATCAGATGAATGCCGTTTATTATTTCGATGCACGCAGGTGTGTCCTAACCGTTGTGGCGGTTGCTATATCACCGCTGGCGACGACGGATTAGAGTTAATGAGCCAGCGACTAGTCCTAATGCAGCTAACGTTGCTGGTTCAGGGATAGATTCCTTAGTTTCCATAGCCGTGATGATAAAGTCTTGGAAATCTCCATCGTTTCCACCACCTTTGTCATCGAAAGCAATCGTCACTTTACCTAAAGCCGGATCAGATGAACCTTCTCCTGGTTCAGTATAGGGAGGCAGAACGACGCCATCGAAAACAAACGCCTGACGATTTGCCGGAGTATTTAGAGCATCGGTGGAGTAAACGAACCCATTTGTTCCGGCTGGCTTGTTATTCCCGGAGAAGAGAGCCAAACTGTATTCGATACCAGCTTCAAAGGTGAACAAATTTGTGCAAGAAGAGCTACCAGGTACTGTTACACTGGTTGGACAAGTCCCAATAAAATCGGGACTTGTATCATCAAACGGCTCATTCTCCTTAAACAGAGTAAATACTGGGTCGGTCGGATTAGCCGCTTCTACAATAAATAAGGTGGACTTGAAAGCGCCTTGAGACCGAATGAAGTCAAAATCTATTTGGGTATCCGTATCAAATAAGATACCGTTATTGCCAAACTCGACTGTCGCTGCTTTGGCTGGCATGGTAGATAGGGTTAACGCACTGCCAACGGCTAATCCGAGAATAGTTGAGGTTGTTTTGAGATGCATAGTCTAGTTTCCGTGGTCGTTAGTGAAAAGGTTGCTATGCTATCTATAGTATGATAGGTTGGCTGCTATACAGCATTTTCAGTGTAAAATTCTTTATCTACCTTTAGATAGATTTCTTAACCGCGACCCAACGACTAGCTATGGGCATCCGCCAACCGGTACCAAATGCCCGATCAGTAATCTTTAATCCTGGTGGTGCTTGGCGGCGCTTAAATTCTGCCCGTGCTACCATTTGCATCACTTTATGGACAATCTCTGGATCATGTCCGGCGTCGATGATTTGGTGGGCAGATTGATGGTCATGAATCAGGCGTTGTAAGATATCATCCAGAATGGTGTATTCAGGTAAGGAGTCTTGGTCAGTTTGATCCGGTTTTAGTTCAGCACTTGGAGGTTTGGCTAAGACATTCGCGGGAATAATTTCTGGTTGGGTATCCGATAAGGGCTTTGGGGTAGCTTGGCTTTGCGATGCCTTAGCTTGGGTAGAATTAAGCCACTCACAGAGGGAATAAACGCGGGTTTTGGGAACATCCGCGATCGCGGCTAATCCACCGTTCATATCCCCATAGAGAGTACAGTACCCCACCGCCATCTCTGACTTATTCCCCGTCGAGATTAGCAGATAGTCAAACTTATTCGCGATCGCCATTAACAAGTTTCCCCGAATCCGGGCTTGAATATTCTCCTCAGCTGTGCCAAATTCGGTGCCGGCAAATAGGGGTTCTAAGGTTTGGTCATACCCCTGCATCAAGTCGCCAATGGGCAAGGTATGAGTTTTAATCCCTAAATTCTTGGCTAAAGCTAGGGCATCATCGATGGAGTGTTTAGAGGAATGGGGGGATGGCATGAGAACACCAAGTACATTTTCTGACCCCAAGGCTTCTGTGGCAAGGGCAGCAACTAGGGATGAATCAATTCCCCCACTCAAACCAATCACCACCCGTTTAAAGCCACATTTGCGGGCATAGTCTCGCACCCCTAGAACTAAAGCCGACCATATTTGAGCATTTATACTCTTTGGGGCGGGTGCGATCGCACTCTGGCGTAAATCCCGTTGGAGGGTATCAAAGTCTACCAGCAAAACATCGGTTTCAAAGGCAGGGGCGCGACAAACCATTTCCCCGGCGCGGTTAAATCCCACACTACTCCCATCAAAGATTAAGTCGTCATTTCCCCCCACCTGATTGGCGTAGAGAATCGGTTGCTGATAACGCCTAGCGCTATGTTGCAACATAGCTTCCCGCAGTTGTTGTTTGCCCACACTATAGGGCGATGCGGAGAGATTGACGATCAAATCAACCTTTTGCTGGACTAAGTCGGTAATAGGATTGAACTGATAAGTACGCTTCCCCCAAAACTCCTCATCGTTCCACAGATCCTCGCAAATCGTCACGCCAATTTTAATTGGGGTAGCTGAGTGTGCCTCTAATGTAAATGAATTAGTCTGGACTCCGGCTTCAAAATAGCGGTTCTCATCAAAGACATCATAGGTTGGCAACAGGCGCTTATGAAACACCTGCTGTACCTTACCGCCCTCCAACAGGGCAATACTATTGAATAAAGGTTTACCTCCCGAACTCTCAGCTTTGGGATTCGCTGTCACTGTTCCCACCAAAACCCCTAGGGTTGAGGGTAACTGTTGGGCTAAGGTGTCCAGACATTCTGTCATGGACTCCATAAAACTGGGATTTAATAGCAAGTCTCGCGGCGGATATCCACACAGGGATAGTTCAGGCGTCAATAAGAGGCGGACACCCTGACGCGCCGCCTGATTCGCCGCATCAAGGATTTTTTGGGCATTGCTGGTTAAGTCGCCAATCGTGGGATTGAGTTGTGCGATCGCAAGTTTCATCAGAGACACTCAATAGGCTGGCTAGGTTCAAAGTGACGTACCCAACGCTCCCCTACGGGAGAGCGTGGGCAACTGATGCCTTGAATAAGACGGTCAGAACTTCCTTAGCGGTACTATTAGTAGTAGAGGAAACTACTACCGGATTCCCGCGACGGCGTTTTATGGTGGGGAACACGTCCAGCCCCACACGTTTGAGGTTGATAGCGGCATTAACATCTCTGTCAACCCAGAGTTTTAGCTCTTCATCCCAGTAGCTACGAATAGAGCAGTCGGTGAATACGAATTCATCCTTATAGCTCAAGAGCTGGGATGTGTATGCCGGATTCTTTTCAATTACACTAGCCCCAGCTTTTCCAGCTATGTAACCGAGGATTGAAAAGAATTGTCCATAAGCAGCGTCAAGCCAGGATTTATTTAGTCCGGACTTGGCGCTTTGTCCGTTGTAAAGATACTTCCCTTGCCCATCCTGTTTAGGGGCATTGCGCTTAGTTAATCCGGCAATGTTTAGAGCTTCGTGGAAGAAGACTTTTTTACCAGTTCTTACTAACTTATGGGCAGTTTTGTACTGAAAGTCTTTACGAGAACGCGCAATTTGTTGATGCAACTTACCTTCATGTTTGGCTAGCTTTCTGCGCCGCGACGATCCCTTTTTCCTCGCATTCTTCTTGGTTTGAAGCTTACCTAGCTTACCTAGGCTCTTCCTCAACGGTTTAAGAGAAGGGAGATTTTTTCCTTCTGATGTTGCCAGGTAAATATCCTCATTTAGGACAGCATCAATTCCCATTGAGTTGTCCCAAGTCGGGACGATTTCTTCAGGTTTGAACTCAGGAACGGATCGAGCGTCTAACACAAAGTTAGCGTACCATCCATCCGATTTCTTGGTGACGCTGACTTGCTTGAGATTAAATCCGGCTGGGAGAGGGCGATGAGTTCTGACTTTAACCAACCCAATTTTGGGTAGCTTGAGATAAAGCCATTTACCATTAACTGTGCAAAACTTTAGCCACTCATTTTTAGCCCCATCGAACACCATTGTCCGGTAGCGAGACTCGTTCTTAATCCTGGGTCTTCCCGAACGCTTTCCGTTTTTGTCTCCTTGAATATACCGGGTCATAGCCTTCTCAACTCGTTTGCAAACATCTTGCAAAATAGTAGAGTAGACCCCGTTGAAGTTCAATAACTCACCCGACCACTTCACCAGCACCAAGTCTTCTTTAATGACTGGAAGTTGAAGTTTTTGATTGTAGTAATTGGGGCGGTCTTTGAGTTCCGGAAGATGACAAACTAAGGGACAGGCATTAACCGAGCAACGATTTTGCTCCCACCAATTTATCCGCTCACCTAGCATTCGGTTGTACCAATAACGGCAAATCCGCAAACTCTCAGTTAGCTGAACTTTCTGAGAAGATTGCGGATAGATGCGGTACTGGTACGTTGTCTTCATCGGGGTGTTTGTTTTTGGCTACACTGATTATAGCAAATAAATGTGCAACTGTTTATCGTTCATCTTCTGTTTCAGTACTACCCTCAAATGTCTTTACCGAAATTTGAAGGGTAGCCTTAAGTCCGTTTCTAGCCGCAGGATTCGGCAGGAATTTTCGGATGAAGTAAATGCCACTTACGGGAAAGATGTGTTCTGGAACAAGTCCTACTTTATCGCTTCGTGTGGTGGTGTTACTGTTTCTGTTCTTAAGAAGTATGTCGAAGGACAAGATACACCGGATTGACAGCCTCCGTACCTTCGGCTGTCCGCCTATCCATCCCGACGCTGTACCCTACGGGTACAGCGCGGGGCTTCCGGCGAAGAAAGCTAACATGTCATTAGTCGTTAGTCATTAGTCTTGCCGTAACTGATGACAGGAACTAGCGTTGAAGACAATCGTCATGGCTTAGATTGAAAGCGACTGTGGCAATAGATCTCAAGACTAGATTAGAAGAAGGTTATACCATGGGTGGTCTTAAGCATTTTACCTATCTCGGTACGGTTACGCTAATCTTCGGGTTGGCGTTGGCTTTCGCTGCACCTCGAATCAAAGCCCAGTCATTCGATATTAGTTTAAAGTTTCCTCCAGGAGAAAATATTGGCGCACCCCAGAGAACCGGCGGGGGCGGACAACGGGGTATAGCTTGTGTTACCGGAAAGACACGATTAACGGCGCTAACGCCAATGAATAATCTAACGACTACCATATCTTCCAACCCCAGCTTGTTTTGGTATATTCCCCCCACACAAGCGCAGTCAGCCGATTTTCTGCTTGTGGACGAGGAAAACCAGGAAGTTTACTACTATACACAAATACCCCTAACCCAAATTCCCGGTATTTTAGAATTCAAGCTTCCTGATCACATCTCTCTGGCAACTGACACAAGGTATAGTTGGACATTGGCATTAGTGTGTAACCCTGATGATCGCAGTAAGGATCATGTTGTTCGAGGTTTAATCCAGCGTCAACCGATTCAGAACGGAACCACCCCACCCGCAGAACTGCAAACCCTTCTTGATGCACTCGTAAATCAACCCGAACGGATCAAACAACATCTTCAAGACGAAGCCTCTAACTATGCCAAAGAAATGATTTGGGCAGAAACGCTGATGATTTTAGCTCGACTCTATCAACAATTTCCCAATGACTCCGCGATCGCAGATGAGATACAAGAATTGTTAACATCGGTGGAGTTGGACAATATTCCCATTGAGTGTTTGGTTCACTCCTGTGCGGTTGAAACTCAAGATGCTCAGGAAACTCAAGATGCTGAGGCGATGAGAGAGTTCAAAGATTGACATCCTCCCCCAGCTGAAAGCACGGGGGATTCCCTACCAGTTATTTAAGCCTCTAAATTCCAGCTAGTCGAATATATCCCACTCAGAATCTATTAGTTTAGATGTACAAATCCTGTAAGCGGTGGCTTTGGCAATGGCGTGGCGTTTGGATAGTTAGCCCAACGGTTACAGCTTTGATCATTCTCCTGCGGTGGATTGGGATGCTGCAAACTTGGGAATGGGCATGCTATGACCAATATATGCGTTGGCGTCCTTCCGCACCCTTGGATCAACGAATTGCGATCGTGGGGATTGATGAGGCGGATTTGAAAAAAATTGGGCAACTTTCTCGATCGATTCTTCCGGATCAGATTTATGCCCAAGCTATTGCTAAACTCAAAACCCATAACCCTAAAGCTATTGGTCTGGATGTTTATCGGGATTTACCCGTACAACCGGGTCATCAGGAATTAGTTCGCATCTTTGAAACAACCCCCAATCTGGTGGGGATTGAGAAAGTGGTTGGGGATAAGCGTCAGGATGCTGTCGCCGCCCCCCCAGTGTTGAAAGCGAAAGGGCAAGTGGGCGCTAATGATGTCATCTTTGATGCCGATACTAAAGTCCGACGCGCACTCTTACAAGTTGAAAATGCCAATGGAAATGTGATTCCCAGTTTCGGATTCTATCTAGCACTTCTCTATCTTGATGCTCAAGGAATTAGCCCCCAACCAATACCAGGCGAACCCAATACCTGGCAGTTAGGAAAAAGCACGTTTTCTCGCTTCAAAAAAAATGATGGGGGTTATGTCCGCACGGATGACGGTGGCTACCAAATCTTATTGAATTATCGAGGTAGCAAGGAACACTTTGAGACTATCTCATTGCATGATCTGCTTGAGGATCGTATCCCTCCAGATTGGGGACGCGATCGCATTATTCTGATCGGCTTTGTGGGTGAGAGTTTCCAAGACTGGATTTTTACACCCTACAGTAGCAGTTGGTTCGCTTTGCCCGAACGTATGTCTGGAGTAGAGTTGCATGCCAATCTTACCAGTCAAATCCTGAGTGCGGCGCTACAAGGGCGTCCTCTAATTCAAACATTCTCCCAACTCAAAGAAAACCTGTGGATTTTTTTCTGGTCTACTGTAGGCGCTATTTTAACCTGGCAGGGACGGTATCAGGTGAACCGGCGACGGGCATCTGTACAACGATTTTCGGGACTGATCCTGGCAGGGGGTATCGTGGCGGGTAGTAGTTATGGAGCGTTTTTAATCGGATGGTGGATTCCCGTGGTTCCGCCTCTGCTGGCTTTATCGGGTTCAGTGATGGCTATCACCAGTTACCTTGCCCATCAAGTGGCTAAAATCCGCGAAACCTTTGGACGCTATCTCACTACTGAAGTTGTTGCGAATGTCTTAGAAAACCCTTCAGGGGCTAAACTCGGTGGTGAACGGCGCACGGTTACTATTTTAACGTCGGATTTAAGGGGGTTTACTGCCCTGACTGAACGTTTAACGCCAGAAGAGGTGGTGAACATTCTCAACTTTTATTTTGGCACGATGACGGATGTGATTACTCAATACCAAGGCACAATTGATGAGTTTCTTGGGGATGGAATTTTAGTTCTGTTTGGTGCGCCGACGCTTCGTGAAGATGACGCCCGCCGCGCGATTGCTTGTGCAGTGGCGATGCAGTTGGCAATGACATCTGTCAATGAACGAATGAAGCTTCTGGGTTTACCGCCGTTGACTATGGGCATTGGTATTAATACGGGGGAGGTTATCGTTGGCAATATTGGGTCATCGAAACGGACGAAATATGGAGTGGTGGGCTCTCAGGTTAATTTAGCCTATCGCATCGAATCCTATACGACAGACAGTCAAATTCTGATTTCTCAGTCTACTCTAAATGCGGCTGGATCTGGGGTGAGAATTGATGGAAAGATGCGGGTTCAACCCAAGGGATTGCCCAAGCCCATTCCGATTTATGAAGTGGGGGGAATCGGCAAACCTTACTCCTTGTTTTTGACTAAACCTGAAGAACAATTTATGCCGTTGGTCGAGCCGATTCCTTTACACTACACTTTTTTGGATGGCAAGCATGTCAGTGATCTATTTTTTAGGGGAACTTTAGTAAAACTTTCTGCCAAAGGTGGCGAGATTTGCTCAGAACAAGTCATGGCTCCTTTGACAAATATCAAGATTAATTTACTTGTTGATGATCGGTTAATTTCGGTGAATGAGGATATCTATGCCAAAGTGTTAGATAAACCCAGTGATGATAATTCGTTTTATATTCACTTTACGTTTTTACCGCCGAATGTAGAAACAATGCTATCCAATCATTATAAGTTACTTCGTCAACTTCAGGGCGAAAGTCAGGAACAGGGAACAGGGAACATAAAATAGAAGTTCCTCTATTTTATGATTTACCTAAAAAATAGGCGTTCTCTTGAGAATAGGGGTAGGTTTACCTAAGTAAAACCCTTGGGCATAATCTACACCTAACACCTGCAATCGTTCCAGAATCGCTACATTTTCGACGTATTCGGCAATGGTCTTAATTTGCTTCGCCTTAGCCATTTGTACAATAGCACAGACAATGGCTTCAGAGATGGGATTGTACACTACATCCCGCACAAACATACCGTCGATTTTGACAAAATCTAAGGGTAATTCCTTGAGATAGGCTAAACTCGACATACCTGTACCAAAATCATCCAAGGCAAACTGACAACCTAGGTTTTGCAAGCGCTGGATAAATTTCCGGGTTTTGTCCAAGCTGGTTAATGCTACCGTTTCGGTAATCTCAAAGACTAAACTGCTGGGGGGAACAGGATGGTTGATGACGGCATTTTCGAGAAAGTTCAGAAAGCTGTCATCGTTAACACTGGAACCGGAAAGGTTAAATGCAATAATACACCCACAATAATAATCCCTTGCCCAACAGCCCATACATTTGCTAGGGTGGTAAATGCCATTGAAAAATGATTCCAGAACCCAACGATCAATAGATGGCATTAATCCTGATTTTTCGGCACAGGGAAGAAAATAGTTGGGTAGGATGATCCTGCCATCTTGTCCCACCATTCGGATTAAAATTTCCTTGTGAACATGACCCTCGTTTTCACCCTGACGGAGAGGGAAAATCGGTTGAAAGTATAAGCAAAAACGATCTTCTATAAGGGCAGTTCGTAATGCTTGACTACTGGTTGATTCTTGACAGAGATTTTCTCGCACATTTTTCACCTCCAATTTGCCACCTGCTTCTGTTTACCCCAATGCTACCAGAAAGGTGGTTATAGAACAGGTGATAGGGATAACAATTAAGCGTGAATGAGGGGAGAAACAAACTGATGTCGCAATCCTAAATGAGTTAGGAAATCTTCTGTTGCCAGTTAAGAGTTCGTTTGACTCACCGAAATGCTTCCGACTCCAGTCGAATCGCTATAGGTTATTGTTGGGATAAGCGTTTAACAGTTGCACCTCCTAAGCGCTGATCCGCATCTTCGAGTAAAGTAGGAATTGTATCAGCATGGGGACTCCGGTGTAAACATGGCTGAAGATCGAATTTTCCGATTTTATCGGCTTTAGCACCCGGAAACCAGTGTCCCGCATTGGTTAAGAGGTTGTAACGCATTTTAGCGTATTCAACCATATCATAGGCGAACGCTAAATTTCTCAGCCACAAAATTACCGGGATATTCACTCCACCAGGGGTTTCCTCGTGGCTGGGTAAACCGATGTGCCAGGTTTTGAACCAGTCTTCACCGAGTCGTGCGATCGCGGCTTCTTCTAATCGTGCGACAATGGGGGGTAATAGTTCATCAACCTGATCCAATAATTCAACCGCTTTCAGGTGTTCATCAAAATCACTGGGGCGGGATGCACCTAAACTTAAGGTATGTACCTGGGGATGGGAAAGGCAAAATAAGTCATTAAATACCATTGGACTCAACGGTTGACAGAGTTCAACTAACCGTTGCGGCGGTTTATACAGCATTCCTCCTTTATCCGACGGACTAATAATAAAAACGCCCATATCGTGACGGGTGGCGGCTTCAATCGCCGACCAATTAAACTGATTGATGTAGTACCAGTGCAGATTTACATAATCAAATTGATCCGTTTCAATAGTTTTGATAATTAAATCAGTAGCGCCGTGGGTAGAAAAGCCAATAAACCGCACTTTTCCTTGGGCTTGCAACTGATGAGCCACATCCAGACAGCCCCCAGGACGAATGCTATCATGGAGTAATTGAGGCGTGTTTATTCCATGAAGTCCGAGTAAATCAACATAGTCCAGTTTCAGGAATTTCAATGATTGTTCAAACTGACGCCGAAATTCTTTGGGGTCTGATTTAGGACTAACTTTTGTCTGGACAATTAATTGGTCACGGAGAAATGTAGGCAAAATCTTGCCTAACTGCATTTCTGACGTGCCGTAACCCCGCGCCGTTTCAATATGATTAATGCCGACTTCAATCCCTCGACGAATCGTTGCGTCTAAGTTGTGTTGATTATCTTGAGGAATTAACCAGGCGGGCATATCTTTCCATTTAAATTGATACCGCATTCCGCCGCAGGAGAGTACTGGCATTTGTAGTTCGGTACGCCCAAATCGTCTGTACTGCATCATAAGTGTGATTAGAAGTCGCTGAAGTCCAGATTCTGTGAACTAAATCCGGGTTGACTAACCCCTTTATCATCCAGTCCGCGCAGGCGGACTTGGTTTGTGTAACCGCGATTAAAATCGCCCGATCTCAAGGGGGGCTTAGGACAAAGGGAGAATCCTACCAAATCCCCCCTTTGTTAATCAATGATGCCCAAACCTCTAGGCTTTGAAAATTAAACGTTATTCAGTTGAATAATTTCCAAAATAAACGCCATAGCCGGGAACTTCTACAACGCCATTATACCGTCTGTTGATAAAATCAGACTCATCGGCTCTCAAACAATTGGGGTAGGGCGATAAATCAAAATGAACAGGTAGTGGACTCAAATTAAACAGACAAAGGAGGTTTTGTTCCTCACATTGGCGGGTAAATCCCACTAGCGGTTCATCTGTATCCAGCAGCGTTAAATTCCCTTTAAGTAAAGCCGGTTGTTGCTTGCGCCAATGAATCAAACGGCGATATTTATTCAAAAGAGACATGGCTTCATGATCCTGCTGGTCAATCGCCTGATCGCGATGTTCCTCTGCAATGGGTAGCCAGGGTTCTGCTGCTGCGGTAAAGCCAGCATTAGGCGCATCTTTGAGCCAGGGTAGGGGGGTGCGTGAGCCATCTCGACCTACAATTGATGGATACCCGGCTAGTCCAAAGGGGTCTTGCATTTTTTCAAAGGGAATCGTGGCTTGGGTTAAACCTAGTTCATCCCCTTGATAAATACAGCAACTTCCCCGTAGCGAAAGCTGTAGCGCGATAAACAGATGGTCAAAGATGGCATGAGTGAATTTATCATCAATGAGAAACTTCAGCCAGCGGCTTTTGAGTCGGGGAAAATCATGGGTACCCCCTGTCCAGCAAATCACCCCCTCTTGAAAATGGGTCTCTACCTGCTCGATCATTTCGCGCACTCGCTCATAACTCAAAGGTTCATCATGCATCAAGACTGAGTTATAGGCTGTATGTAAACGTTTCTCGCCTTTAACATATTCACTGGAGGTGATAATCGTATCTTCCGCCGAACTAATTTCCGCCAACGTCATTGTTCCGGGATATTGATCCATCAATTCCCGAATTGGTTTAAGAAATTCCAAGGTTTCCGGTTGGCAAAAGTTATATTTATTCAATTGAGAGAAAAATGGATCGTAGGGATCTGCTCCAGCCGGTCGCTTCATATTTTTGGGTCGGGGTGGATTATCCCGCAGTTGGCGATCATGGGTAAAGAAATTCACCACATCTAGGCGGAAACCATCGACACCCAAATCTAGCCAAAACTTTGCCACATCCAGAATGGCTTGTCTAACCTCTGGGTTATACCAGTTTAAATCGGGCTGTTCGGCTAGGAAATTGTGCAGGTAATACTGTTCCCGTTGAGAGTCCCATGTCCAAGCACTCCCACCAAAGGTTGAAAGCCAGTTGTTTGGCGGCGTCCCATCTGGCTTTGCATCCGCCCAAATATACCAGTCAGCTTTGGGATTATCATGACTACTGCGACTCTCTAGAAACCAGGGATGTTCGTTTGATGTGTGGTTCCATACCTGATCAATGAGTACCTTTAAGCCCAACTCATCTGCCTTCTTCAGGAGACACTTGAAGTCTTCCATTGTGCCAAAAATGGGTTCTATCGCACAATAGTCAGAAATATCATAACCAAAGTCCTTCATCGGGGACTTGAAAAATGGTGAAACCCAAACCGCATCAACGCCCAAGGAGGCGATATAGTCCAGTTTTTGCGTGATCCCCTTCAGATCACCGATACCATCCCCATTACTATCCATGAAGCTGCGGGGATAAACCTGATAAATAACGGCACTACGCCACCACTCATTGGATTTTTGATTTGGGTTGGGTTTTTCAACCTTGTCTAAGGTGGTAGATTTGGGATTGAGGGTAGATTGTTCAATCATACGCGATTAAATTTATTTGTTGTTACCTCTTGTGGCTTTACTCTCTAAGCCTCTAAGTACAGCGTGACTTGAAGAACTAAAACTAAGCTAACGCTATAGTTTTAGATTCGGGAAGCAGGTTTCACCTTGTTTCCCATTCGGTTTTCAGGTTAAACAAATCAAATTGAACATATTTAACCTTATATTTAACCTTAGATGACGGATTCCTAGGACTCACGAGCAACCCCAATGACTCCCTCTTTTTTGGAGAACCTGTTATTTCAGGTTTAGGCGTGACTTTCCGATTGACCAACGGTAGAGAAACTATTCCAAGCTTTTCTTTTGCACGATTAGCTATCACTATTGCAGCATCTATATCCGCGCCTGCATAGTGACCGCAACATTCGCATACAAATTTTTCTTTATCCCTATTTTTAGGAGAAGTAAACCCGCATCCTGAGCATTGTTGAGACGATTTACGCGGATTTACATTTATGTATGTTTCAATATCAGACCTTAATGTTGTAACCCAGTATGTTTGTTTGTTGTAAAGAGAGCAATAATCACCTAAAATAAAGCGAGACTGACAAGTAAATTCTCTGTCACCTATCATTCGATTTTTAACATACCGGATGTTAAGCCTATCTTGCTCGAAGGCTTTTTCTTGGTGCTTGTTTGGTTTCAACTTAAACTTGTAAGTAATTTGCATACGCTCTCGACCTCAGCGAATGTCTATAGTAAAATTCTAACGTATTCGCTTAGCCCTGTCAATGAAAAAGCTTAGTGGAGGGACTGTTTACTCGATCTCAATCCATTTAGTCCTAGTTACTAAATACAGACAGAAAGTAATAACAAGTGTAAAGTCAGTAAACAGTGTTCAGTGAACAGTTATCAATAAGCAGTGCTAAGTCGGTGATAACTGATAACTGACAACTGATAACTGATGAGGAAACTAAGATAAATTTAATTCCCCAAAAAAGACGCCATAAGCGGAAATTTTTAGCCGATCGCATGATAAAATTCCTCTGGATAGGGATTCCCTTCAGCATCTTTTCCTGTCCAACAGGATTTGAGACGACCATAATCATGATTTCCGACAATCCAGCAATTACCCCCTTCGCTGAAATACTGTTGCACTTTCTTCAGGGTATCGCGCATTAATTTAGCGCTAATCGGTTCATCAACCAGCAGAACCATCGTCTTTGGCGTCTGCCCAAACATACCAATCGGCTTTGGGATTATCCCGACTTTTTTTACTTTCCTGGAACCAATGATGCTGATCTGAGGTGTGATTCCAAACCTGATCAATCATCACTTTCAGACCCAGGGTATGGGATAGGTTCAGTAATCGCTCAAAGTCTTCCAGCGTCCCAAACATTAGATCAACCTTACGCATGTCGGTAATATCATAAGCTAGATCGTTCATCGGGGATTGAAAGATGGGCGTTAACCAAATGGCATCGACGCCAAGGGCAGCTATATAATCGAGTTTCTCAATAATCCCTTCTAAGTCTCCTTTGCCATTTTCTATGGTGTCTTTAAAACTCCACGGCGAAATCTGATAAATGACAGCGTTTTTCCACCATTGCTGGCGTTGCATGAAACCTCCTTTTTTTCACAGAAACAGCACAATAAATCTCAGGTTGAATTAACCCGATTTCAGGTGGAATGCCAAATAGTATGGCGTTGTTCTCGCTTAGCCTCTCTAGGCGATTGCCTCTTGAATCTACACAGCTAACATTTCAGCAGCAGCCTTGTGCCATTCCTGCGGCGATAGTATCAGGATTGTCTCGTTAACTGGTAGCCACCATGTCTACAGGAATATCCTGACAGGGGGTAAGCTGATGATTCATCCTTCTAGGGTAGGAATCAATGATGAACGTTTTTCCCAGATTCAGCTCATCTCACGCTTTGATGTCGTGGGTTTCCAGCCGCCTTTTCTGTATAAACTTGGATAGGAGCCTTATGAGAATGCCCTGTTGCCTAAACCATGACCCATTCCTTCGATCGCACACAAGCCTGGTATCCCGTTCATTACCTTAAGGATTTAGATCACTCCCAACCCACTCAATTCACTCTGCTGGGTCGAGATCTAGTCATCTGGTGGGATAAAGTTGCCGATTGCTGGCGTGTTTTTGACGATCAATGTCCCCATCGACTTGCTCCCCTGTCACAAGGTAGAATTGCTGAAGATGGGCTGCTGGAATGCCCCTATCATGGTTGGGCATTTACAGGAGAAGGAACGTGCGATCGCATTCCTCAACAAACTGAAGACAGTACCGCCCAAACCTCCAAACGCGCCTGCGTTACCGCCTTACCCACCACTGAACGTCAGGGTCTATTATTCGTTTATCCCGGCAACCCAGAAAACGCGCCCAATGTCAAGGTTCCCATCGTCGAACCCTTGGACGATTCCTCAGAGGAATGGGTATGCATTGACACGTTTAGGGATTTGCCCTACGATGCGTTGACATTATTGGAAAACGTGCTAGATGTGAGCCACGTTCCCTTTACCCATCATCGCTCCGTCAGCGATCGCGCCTATGCCAGTCCAGTTGAGCTAGAAGTTACCGAATCCGGGAAACAGGGGTTTAAAGGAGTTTGGGAACAAGGACCCCGTAAAGGAACCCTCGGACGCCAAGACACCACATTTATTGCCCCCACATTAATGTGGCATGACCTCACCTCGAAACAATTTGGCAGAACCATGACGGTGGTGTATGCTACGCCGATTCGCAAGGGAGAATGTCGTTTATTTGCTCGCTTCCCCTTTAAATTTGCGGCTAAACTCCCCGGTTTCTTCATTAAACTCACTCCCCGTTGGTACTCTCACATTGGGCAGAATGGGGTTTTGGAAGATGATCAAATTTTTCTCCATTATCAGGAACGTTACCTCGATGCTAAAGGCGGGAGTTCCAATTTCAGCAAAGCGTTTTATCTACCCACAAAAGCCGATCGTTTTGTGTTCGAGTTCCGCCAGTGGGTGAATCAATATAATGCAGATTCATTCCCTGACGAACCCCTACCTCCCCGATTATCACAAGAAACGCTACTGGATCGGTATCACTCCCATACGATAAAGTGTAAAAGTTGCAGCACCGCCTTAGCTAAAATTCGGCAGATTCGTCGTGGTGTTGCTGTCGTGGGGGCAATTGCTTGGGCGATTATCCCGTTACTGACGCTGTTTTTTGACAAAACGGCAACCATCTCAGCCATTTTCTCCAGTGGGGTTGCGTTAATTGCTAGCATCGGCTGGTTTGGATTGGGTAGGTTGGAACGACGATTCTATGAAGGGCGAACGGTTCCACCACGTAATCTTCCCTAGCGTAGGGGTGGGTTTTACCAATAACGTTTTGGCACTGATCCCGCCCTTCTTAGGCAGCCGGGAGATAAAAATTCCCCGATAATATACTGATAAGCAAATTGTCGCTCAATTAGTTAGTCGAACGTGTGAGGGAAAAGAGTTGATTAGCCCAATCATCTGTTTTGTTCTGGCATTTGTCCTGGCTTCTTTCGTGGAATACTGGATGCATCGCTTGATGCACGCTAATGCCCGCATTGGTGAACGTCATCGTGATCATCACCGCCGCAATGAAGGACAGGGGGTGCTGTGGGAGTTCCGGGATTATGTGCGGGGTAGCTTTATTGTCATGTGCCTCCTATTCTTCTATTCTTGGCAAGTTGGACTCGGTTGGTTCCTGGGTGGACTTTTTTATGCTGCCTTTTGTGCCTATGCCCATCAGCTACAGCACGAAAATCCAAGACGGTGCTTCTGGATGAAAATGCCTGTTCACTATGTCCACCACAAATATAAAATGTGGCATCACAATTTTGGTTTAGCTGTAGATTGGTGGGATCGGGTTTTCGGGACGTATAAGCCTGTAGAATGGCTAACCGATGAGGAATTGAAGCAACCCGAACGCGGGTATTTACAATTGCGATGGTGGTAGATGGGGCAGATGAGGAAGATGGGGGAGCATAATTATAGAGACGTAGCCTGCTACGTCTCTACAACTAACCTTATCGTCGTCGCAACACCATCACCGATCGCGCGGTGACAGGGATCGGCTTATCCTCGGTATAGCTGATCTCTTCCTCGATAAAGCGAGGCTTATCGGTGTCAATCAAAACCAGCCATTCCCGGTCTTGCAATCCTGGGGGGAGCGTAAATTCAATCATCTCATAGTGAGCATTGAAGCAGAGGAAGAAACTATCATCCATGACTCGTTCTCCCTCATCCCCCCGCGCGGCAATTTCTTCACCGTTTAAGAAAATACCGATCGCTTTGGTATATCCTGCCAGCCATTGATCCTCTGTCATATCACCGCCATCGGGGTTGAACCAAGCAATATCCTTAACGCTAGAACCGTAGATAGCGCGACCGAGGAACCACTTGCGTCGCCGGAAAATCGGATGCTGGCGGCGGAAGTAAATCAGTTGACGGGTAAAGTTGAGAAGTGAGGCATTTCCCTCCGGTAAATCCCAATCAAACCAGGAGATTTCACTATCCTGACAGTATGCATTATTATTCCCGTCTTGGGTTCGCCCAATTTCATCGCCGCCTAAGAGCATGGGGACGCCTTGGGATAGCATCAGCGTCACCAGAAAGTTGCGCCGCTGTCTATTCCTTAACTGGAGAATCTCTGGATCATCAGTTTCTCCTTCCGCCCCACAATTCCAGGAACGGTTATGGCTTTCCCCATCCCGGTTTTCTTCCCCATTGGTGTCGTTATGCTTGTCGTTGTAGCTTACAAGGTCATTCAGGGTAAATCCATCATGGGCGGTAATGAAGTTAATGCTAGCACTAGGTCGGCGTCCGTTGGACTCATACAAGTCAGAACTTCCGGTGAAGCGATAGGCAAATTCAGCTAAACTGCTATCTTCACCTCGCCAAAAGTCTCGCACGGTATCTCGATATTGCCCATTCCACTCTGACCACAGCAGGGGAAATTTACCCACTTGATAGCCTCCCATGCCCACATCCCAGGGTTCAGCAATCAGCTTCACATTTGAGAGGACAGGGTCTTGGTGAATAATATCAAAGAATGCCGCCAGACTATCCACCTCATAGAGTTCTCGTGCTAATGCCGAGGCTAAGTCAAAGCGAAAACCATCCACATGCATCTCTAGCACCCAATACCGCAGGCTATCCATAATTAGCTTCAGGACTTGGGGATGACGCACGTTCAGGGAATTACCACACCCGGTAAAATCCATGTAATAGCGGAGGTCATCTTCTACAAGGCGGTAGTATGCCACATTGTCAATTCCGCGCAGTGAAAGGGTAGGACCGAGATGATTTCCTTCGCCGGTATGATTGTAAACGACATCCAGAATCACCTCAATGCCCGCTTTATGCAGCGCCTTGACCATTTCCTTAAACTCACTCACCTGTTGCCCTTGAGTCCCACTGGCACTGTAGTTGGCATGGGGCGCCATATAGGCAATTGAATCGTAACCCCAGTAATTCTTTAACCCTTTATCCACTAAATGTCCCGGTTGGGACAAGAAGTGATGTACGGGGAGCAATTCCACCGCCGTAATCCCCAAAGTCTGAAGATACGCGATCGCGGCAGGATGCGCCAGTCCAGCATAGGTGCCGCGTAAGGGTTCAGGGATGTCTGGGTGTAGCTGAGTGAAGCCTCTAACATGGGTTTCGTAAACAATAGTTTCGTGAGCCTGTCGTTGCAGGAATTCGTCATCTTCCCAGTCAAAAGACTCATCAACAACGACGGCTTTGGGAATGAGGTGAGAATCATCAATTTCAGACAATATCAAGTCTTTCTCTGGATCATCCCACGGATAGCCAAAGATTTCCTCTCCATAGCCAATCTCGCCATCCAATGCCTTAGCATAAGGGTCAATTAGCAGTTTATTGGGATTGAAACGATGACCCTCCTCCGGTGCATAGGGACCATGGACTCGGAAACCGTACCGTTGTCCCGGACTAATCCCCGGTAAATAACCATGCCAGACGAAGTTGCTGACTTCCGTCAACTCCAACCGTGTCTCCTGATTCTCATCATCAAATAAACAAAGCTCGACAGCCTCTGCGTTCTCACTGAACAAAGCAAAGTTTGTGCCTTTGCCATCCCAAGTTGCCCCTAAAGGGTAACTTTTACCGGGCCAAACGGGTACGTACATACATGAACCTCCTTATCCATCAATATAAAATACTCAAGCTCAAGGCAACCTTTCTCCTAAGCCGTAAGATGGATCTAATTACTTATCGCATTTGCACCTGATCAGGATTAACCAACAATGAAAGCAGATTATTCCCTCCCCCCAGCAATGAATGCCCTTGATTGGTAATAGGTAGATCAGCAAATCAATGGTTTGGGGGATTGCCAAGGTCAACTACTGTTTTTAGAAGTGAACTGGGATAAGTCAAACATCCAACAGAATTGGTAAGCGGTAATTTTGAAACTTTTATTGCACCCAATGGTATACATTTAACCTATCCCATCTCCAATCTCCAACGTTTAAGTAATTTTAACCGAACATGAATGTCCAAGACCATTATGTCGCATTGATGATTGGTAACTCTCGGCTGCACTGGGCTTGGTTTGCGGGAGATACTCTCCAAGATGCTTGGGATACCCAGCATTTTTCAGCAGCAGAGGTGGAATGGCTCATCCAACACTGGACATCTGGTCTTCTACCTACCACCGTTTTCGGTGAACCCTTCCTTTCCTGGTATTCCTCCAATCAATACCTACCCCTTTATATCGCTTCAGTCATTCCTGAGCAAACCCCATTGTGGCAAACCTATCCTGCTGCCCACGTCATTACTCTAGAGGATGTACCGCTTTTAGGCGTCTATCCCACCTTGGGCATTGATCGCGCCCTCGCTGTGTTAGGGGCAGGGGAAACCTATAATTATCCAGTGCTGGTGATTGATGCGGGGACAGCACTAACCTTTACGGGTGTCGATGAGCATCGCCATCTCGTGGGTGGTGCTATTTTACCAGGACTCAAATTACAACTAGAATCATTAGCCCACAAAACAGCCGCCTTACCTTCTATCTCACCTAAGTGCCAATTACCCAACCGTTGGGCAGTGGACACGTCTGAGGCGATTGAAAGTGGCGTTATTTATACTCTACTAGCAGGAATTCGAGAGTTTATTGCCGACTGGTTGCATCGATTCCCTAACAGCCCGATTGCCTTAACTGGCGGAGACTCTGACTTGTTGCTAAACTATTTACAGATTCAGCATCCTCAAATTTCCACTCATGTTTTTGCCGATTATCACTTAATTTTTTGGGGAATTAAAGTTGTTGCTTCAAAGGGAGGATAAAGGAGGCAATATGTATAGTCACAAAGACATAATTTTTGGGAAAATTAATTATAAGAAGCATTGAGGTGGATATAAGAGCGCAATTTGAGAATATTTTATCCACCAAAAAATCGTTTTATATATGTTAAGCACCTCAAAAAAGCAGATTAATTCGTTCTCTGGCAAAAAATGGATTAGATTGACCCGCCCTTGCCCCTAGTCTAATTACGACTTATTTTTTAATTTTTCTCGACATATTTTTATGAAAAAAACTCTTGAATAATTTTCATCAGAAGAGTATTAGCTTTACCATTTTTTAGCAACAACTTCATCAAAAAAATATAAGTAATACACGGAATTTAGCTTTGGACTTGGAATACTAAAACTAGGTAAAAGTAAACCATTCAGACCCTAAATAAATGTCCTTTTCCAACCCAATCCAGCTATTTGAACTCAAAGATATGGAAGAAAATCTGGCAGAACTCCTGTCTAGATGTCGTCAATTACAAAAGAGTTTAGTCGATGACCAAGACACCGAGGTGCAAAATCAGACGGCTTCTCCTGACCAAGAGCCGGACTCAGATGATACATTCTGGAGTTGAGCATTTCGCTAACCCTACCTAAATCAAGATACCATCTAGGGACTGCGCTCAACTTTCGTTCAAAAGCGCGATCGCATTATTGGATAACCTTGACCAGGAGGTGTATAGAGCGGCAAGATTAATTGTCGATTATAGTATTCAGTCCTAATCGGCAGGTTGGCGAAGACTAAGGGAAGGGGGAGTTTCACCCTGTTGTATTTACCACGCTTTCAAAAGAAAAAACCCTCAACGCGAAGGAGAAATAAGCGCTGAGGGGAGTCATCAGGGTGCATCTACTTTTTCCTCATTCTCTATCTGCCTAAGAGCATCCGGAAAAAATTGAATTCAATGTGCCAATTGCCACTCATCCCAGAAAACCTAATTACCTCCTGCTAGCCACGAGAAAGTTTAACCAAGAACGGCAATCAGACCGGAATTTAGGGGAATCAATTAAATTTAGGTTATATTAAATGAGGCAAAATCGGCTCATGAAAATTTTCAATTTTTATGAAAATTGCATCACTCGTGTCTCCCGCGATCGCAGCTAGTGTGATCCTGTTCCTCAACCCCGCATTGGCAGCCGTACTCAACGCTTCTGCTCGCTTGGCGGGATTCTCCCCTGATAATCGTCATTATATTTACTTAGAAAGTTATCGGGATTCAGTGACAGAGGTTCCCACGGCTCATCTCCAAATTATCAATATCCCCAATAACTCTTGTGTTAGAAATGGTTGTCTGCGAACAGACTATGATCGCGATGCCTATAGTCTCAGCAATCAAGCGGCTGAAAATGACTTGCTGCAAGATACATTAACACTCCGACAAGATTTGGGACTGAATCAGCTAAAAGTAGGCATTAAACTCCCTGTCATTGATAGCACCCGTCAGTCAGATGATATCGAAACCGTTACATTTCGCCTCAAAAACCAGCCGTTACAAATTCGTCTAGAGCAAAGGCGTATCCCCTCCCTGTTATCTGGAGGCACTTCTCCAGTCGCACGGGCGTCCATGCGCTTAATCATAAATTATCAGAATCAGCGCTTGACTCTGGGTAATCTGAACAACTACCGGGATGCCGTGAAAGGCTATGGGATTCGAGAGGTGCGGCTATCTCCTAACGGAAATAACATCGTGGTGCTGCTGGATATGCTCCAACCCACTCATGAGGATATCGTCAAAACCACATTAGTGCAAAGCTTTTCCCTGGAGCCGTTTGGGGATTAGTCACAGAAGTTATACTCTTGATTTAGACTAGAGCAGGTACTCTCATCAGTTTAAAGTTAAATTTCGATAGGTTATGGATTGAAAAGAAAAGTAAAATAAAATTTCAATTGCTTGTACTTTGCACAGAGAGTAGTAAAGTAGAAATTGAAGCTAATCAGAAAGCTTCACTGACAGATATTAACGTTACTTGCAAAACCGAGAAAGGAGGAAAGGCGAAGAACCTGTTAAATCTAATATCTGTCTTGCCAAAGACGCAACTTCTAACAGCAACACTCAACGCGAAGACTGATACATCCTCTAACTAGAAATCTAGGGAGCAATGCATCTGAATTATCGAATTTAGAGCAACTCTATTTAGTATTGATTACGGAGAGGAAGTCACTCAGAGAGCAGGTTGAGTGTTGTTGTCATATTATGCATACATTTCCCCCCCGCCTCGCCCATCTCGTTCCCAGGCTCAGCCGTACCTCATTCCCAGGCTCAGCCGTACCTCGTTCCCAGGCTCAGCCGTACCTCGTTCCCAGGCTCAGCCTGGGAATGCCACTTGGGAGGCTCTGCCTCCCCCTCACCCGACACTCCAGAGGTTCCACCTCCTCAAATCAAATCCACTGATAGCAATCCCGGTTGACCGATATAATTGCGGTAACTCGAATAGCGCCAATGAGCTGGATCATCAATATAGCCACGCTTCACAGGATTATGATGAATATACTCTAGCTTTTGCTTTAACATCTGTTCATTTACAATCATTTGCGGATGAAATCCTTCCTGCCAAACCTGATAATTTTGATCATGTTTATGGGCAAGTTTAGCACTTTTGAGTTGAGTCAGAAGAAAATGACTCTGGTGTTCAATCAACCAATCTATAATTGTTCGAGCTGTGAAGGATTTGAACGTCCTGATTTCTTTAGATAAGTTATCAGCAGAGGCGAGCAAATGCAGGTGATTTTCCATGAGAACGTAACCGTGTAGAGCAATTCGCTGCTGACTTTGTAGAAAGCGGAGAGAGTCGAGAACAATTTGCGCTAATTCTGGCTTGCTGAAAAGGGGAATCCAATTAACACTCGTGCAGGTGAGGAAGTGAGGTTGTTTGGCTATAACGCGGTAGCGCGATCGTCCCATCGTGACGGTGAGTGATAGCAGGTATAGGCTCGATTTTACCATTCAGGCGGAGTCAGGGGATAGAGCTTTAGAAAAGCGCGATCGCAACTTGAGGAAGAGGGAGGCAGAGCCTCCGGGGTGGCATTCCCAGGCTCAGCCTGGGAACGAGGGGGCGAGAGGGCGAGGGGAGGAGGGGAGAGAGTACAATAAATAAGCATTGCGATCGCACCCCTAAGTCCCTCATGCCTCAACCTCAACCCCAATGGCAGGTTCAACCATCTCCTGATGTTCCTCAATGGTTTCTTGACGCGATTAAATCCTACACCCCAGCCTCAGAAGGATACTACGCCGCGCAGGTATTATGGCAACGTGGAATTCGCGAGTTAAACCAATTAGCCGCATTTATTAATCCTGATCTATATCAACCCGCTAGTCCCTTTGAATTTGGTCAGGAAATGAAGCGAGCCGTGCAGCGATTGCAGCAAGCGCGGGATAAGCGAGAAAAGGTGGCGATTTGGGGTGACTTTGACGCCGATGGGATTACGGCAACCAGTGTTTTATGGGAAGGATTGGGACAGTTTTTGCCTCAGAATCAACAACTCACCTATTACATTCCTAATCGTATCACGGAATCTCACGGGTTAAATTGTTCGGGAATTGACCAACTGGCACGATGGAAGACCCAACTGATCGTAACCTGCGATACGGGAAGCACGAATCTCAGCGAAATTGATTATGCTCAACAATTGGGGATAGACATAATTATTACCGATCACCATACATTACCAGATGATCGCCCTAAGGTCGTTTCTATTATTAACCCCCGCTATTTTGCCGAAACCCATCCCCTGTTTCATCTATCTGGTGTGGCGGTGGCGTATAAGTTAGTTGAGGCACTTTATCAAACATTACCCGATATTCCCCAACAACCTCTAGAGGACTTATTGGATTTAGTGGCGATTGGTTTAATTGCCGATTTAGTCCAGCTTAGTGGTGATTGTCGCTATTTAGCCCAACGGGGAATTCAAACGCTACAGCAACAATTGAAAACCCGCACCCGTCCCGGTGTAGCCAAGCTTTTAGAACTCTGTCAGCGTAGTGGTGATCGCCCCACGGATATTTCTTTTGGCTTAGGTCCAAGAATTAATGCGGTGAGTCGGATTCAAGGTGATGCTTCGTTTTGTGTGGAGTTATTAACCCGTCGCGATGAAGCCTATACTCAAACCTTAGCCCTAGAAACAGAATTAGCCAATAGTCGCCGCAAATCCTTACAGAAAGATATTACGGAACAGGTTAAACAGAAACTAGCACAACTTGACCTTTCGACAACTTATGTTATTGTCCTAAACGATCCCCAATGGTCAGCGGGAGTTTTAGGCTTAGTCGCCGGTCAAATTGCTCAAGAATATGGACGCCCGACAATTTTATTAAGTACAGGTGAGGATGGGGTAGCACAGCAGCAATGTAGAGACGTGCCATGGCACGTCTGGGAGCAGAGGATCACAGGAGACAAGGGAGAATTTTTCCAATCAACCATCAACCATCAACCCTTAACCATCAACCATCAACCATCAACAATCGCCCGAGGTTCTGCCCGTTCGGTTAATGGGATTGATCTGTATGAATTAGTCCAATCCCAAGAACACCTATTACACCGATTCGGCGGACATCCCTTTGCTGCTGGGTTAAGTTTGCCTGTGGAAAATATTCCCTTATTTACCGAAGCGATCAATCAAAAGTTACGCCAAGAATTAGCCGCCCAAGACATATTATTAGCCCCTGTCGTTACCGCTGATATTGTTGTCACGGTTGCTGCATTGGGAAAAGCTTTATTCCAAGAACTGAAACTATTGGAACCTTGTGGAATGGGTAATCCGGTTCCTAAGCTGCTGATTGAAAACTGTTGGTTTGAATCGGTTTGGAATCGTAATACCCAAGATTTGAAAGGCAAAAAGGTGCAATATATTAAAACCGAATTGGAAATCTGGGATGATTCTACAAGTATGGGCTTTCCGGGTATCTGGTGGGGACATTATCAAGATGAAGTTCCCAAAGGTCGATGTAATGCGATTGTGGAACTGGACTATAATAACTTTAAAAAACGTTTTGAAGTGCGCTTAGTGGCGGTTCAATCGGGGGATAGGATTTCCTCGTTTAATCTTCCCAGTCAACTGGATTGGATTTTAGATTGGCGCGATGGGATGCAGGAGGATAGAGGTGTAGGGGTGGGGTTTACCGATAACGTTCTGTCAATGTCCGATCATTTGACTAAACCAGCCCGGGTTGGGGAACAGGAGGAAACTCTCACGCCTGAATCAACTGATCCGTTAACCGTTCGCGAATGTCCAACCAGTTGGGATGAATTGCAACTCTGGTTTAGACGGGCGATGCAAAGTGAACGAAAATTAGCGATCGCGTATCCGCCACCGCCTCAACTCCCACCCCGCCAAGTTTGGGAGAAATTAGTCGGACTGGCTAAATTCCTCAGTCGCACCGGGAAATCCGCTACCCTAGGGCAATTGCAAGAAAAGTTAGAATTAAGCGATCGCACCTTACATTTGGGACTAGCCGCCCTTTCGGGTTTGGGGTTTCAGGTGAAACACCAAGGCGGATCAATCCAAATCAGTGGCTCGATTGGGGAATTGGATGGGGACGCGATCGATCCGATGACACAGGAAAAGATTCAAGTCTTTTTATCCGGTGTAGAAGAAGAACAGTTTTTGCGTCACTATTTTTATCAGGTTCCCTTGTCCACAATTCATGGAATGTTGGCACAGAGTTCTTGATTTATCAATTAAATATCATAGGAAACACCGCTAGGTAGGGGTGAGAGAAAGTAGATGTATATTTAGGTTATACTAAATTAAGCATTTGTCGTAAATGTTTCAACGCTTATGGCGAAGACAGCGCAACGATAAACCTTTCCTGCCAACAAAACCGTCAAATTTGACGAAAACGCAGCATCTGCAAAAGTTCATCGGTATCCATTTCTAACGCTTCAGCGATATCCTCTAATTCAGCATCTGTTGGTCTTGCCCCATCTTTGATTTCCTGGAGTCGTTCATCTGAGATGGGTGGATTATCTTTATACTCTTGAGTCCATTCCAATCCTGCCACTAAGTCGCTCAGTAGTGGCTTACCCAAGGCATCGACATAGCGTTGAATCCGCTGATTTATCGCCTTTTGCAGAGTCCGCAGTTCATCAATCCTTAAATTGTCCAAGCTATCAAGGATTTTTTGCCGCGTTAGTGGTTGTTTATCTGAATCAGTCATGGGATTTGTAATTACCCCTTAAGAAATAAGGGGTGCAGGGGTGCAGGTTTGTCGGGACGGATTTGACAGATAACGTGATTTAAAAAACTGATAACTTGACTAAATCCGCCCTCTTTAAGGTGCAGGGAAGCCAAGGAGAGTTGAGCCGCTCAGTCAGTAGTGTGAGCATCTGACTCCCATTTAGAAGTACGTCAGCTAAATGTTTGCGCTTCGCTTTCCACACGACTTTTGCTGATATGGAGATGCTCCCTACTGGCTTTACCCTTATGCCAAAATCTTACCATTTTTTATTGTAATCGTTGACAAAGGACAAATCAAAAATCACGAATAACACTTAAAGGGATTTCAAATACTCAATCAACGCCTGCTTATCCTCAGCCACCAACTCTGTGCCATAACTATGACCTTGATTGCTATTTGCCGTCACCATCGTATCATATCTAAACCCCTCTTTCTTCGCCTCTACTCCTTCAGCAATAAACCCTACTTTTTCCGGATCATACACATCATATCCTCGATAAAACACTTTCGCCCGCTTCTGTGGGATCTCCAATAAATCTGTTAAATACGGGACTGAACCATTATGCAAATAGGGCGCTCTTAACCACAAACCATCTAACGCCACCGCCACATATCCATTAGTTTTGCGAAGCTGATCAAAATCCCAATCATATCCTTCGGCAAACTCGTTATACGCATCAGCCGCTTCTTGCGTCCACATATCTAAACGATAGCGGTCAGTACCAATCTCATCAATAGGAATAACAGTTCCAATTCGTTCGCCGCCTAACCCATGACAAGAGGCACAGTTATTTTCAAAAATTTGACTCCCTTGTGCAGCTAAAGCTTGATCAATGTTATATGGATATTTTGGCGGCGGTAATTGACGAATATAATCCTCCACCCGCTGTAATCCCTCAATATTAATTGACTCCTTCGTCGCACCATCACCAATCGCTCCAGTATTCACGGTTTCTGTGAGTGATGTTTCTAACCCATCCCAATGTAAGGCAAATCCTTCATGTTGATTTTGATTCCAAATCGACATCATATCGGAATTGCCAATTGTATCATCTAGGGGTAGTCCTAAAACTCGAAACTTCACCGGATTAAACGGAGCAATGCGTCCCGATCCTTGATCCGGTCGTTCTTCCATCCAGGCAAAGGATTCTTTAAGATCTAATAACTCTTTCCGGGTGCGGGGAATAATAATAAACCGATAGAGTAGCTTATCAAACCAAGACAGGTCATAATTATATCTAATTTCATCTAAAATATAGTCCGGATTAAATCGGGGATCAGTGGCACAATCACTGAGAAAGCGAATATAACCTTGCAAATTAAATTTATTCGAGGGTCCCCCTAGAACAATGGTTGGTTTATCTTTTGGGGTTTGGCGATAGGTTGCACTATGACACAGCGCACAGGTTATTCCTTGGCGGGGAAAGCCGATAATTTTTTTAGAAAAGCCCACAGGTAATTCTTGTCCTTCTTCCCAGGTAATTCCTAGGGAGGTATAGCCACCAGGTTTTGGGAGTTTATCCGGGAAAAGCCGGGGTAATACTAGCCAAATCCAATAGGGAACGCCTTCGGCATTTTCGGTACCCATTGAACCGTATTTAAAATGCTCTTCGACTGATTCGTAATAGGTGTCTACTTCGCGAAAAAGGTTATACCATGCCAGATATCCTACACTACCGATTAGCAAAATTATAATAATTACAATCGCTGTAATTGTTCGTCCAATTTTTGAGCTTTTACTTTCCACAAAATTCTCCTTATTGTTGTTTAGTTTACTCCTATTGCTTTTAATGAAAAAAGCCCTAGAGAGACGTGATAGTCTAGGGCAACCCACTCCAATTGAGTGGGCTCCCAAATTAATTGGTGCAAGTGGGTCACTGCTACCCGTCTAATTTCTCCGAAAATGACCGATTTAGGAAAATTCCTGGGCTGTTTCTGGCATTTCAGGCTGTTGATTCCGCATGGCTAAGAATAACAGAATCCCTTGCACAATCATGAAAAATACATCCACTAAAGCAATCGTGAGAAATCCTAACTCTTGCCCAAAGAACAAAACAGCACTTAGGAAAAAAGTAGCGCCCGCGCCCCGTGTAAGGAATACTGACATCCAAGCCGTTGCTTTGTAGCGATAAGGATCAATTGCTCCCGGAATATACAAAATACTAAGTTCCAGTAGCAATAGTCCAGCCGCCCGTACCCAGATAATTGGCACGGGTATTCGCATCTTTAATAGCGAAAGTAGAACTTCTGGAAAAAAGCAGAGGGGAATTATAAAAAACATATTCACCACAATGCCTAGCCAGACAACACGACAAAACCATTTTGCATAAGAATTCATAATTTTTTCTCTTGATTCTAAAAGATGGGGGACATAGGGGAGATGGGGAGACAGGGGGGATAAGGAGGTTAATTCAAAACTCGGTCGAGGCGGGTTCAGCCCCATCTGGGTAAAAAAAGATGATAGTAGTGAACCCGGTCTATACACAAAACTATCGCACTTCTCCAATCTCCAAAAATTAAAGCGTTTTCAAATACTCAACCAATGCAGCTTTATCCTCCGCAGCAAGTTCGATGCCATACAAATGACCCTTGTTACTATTGCCAGGTACGGTAGTGTCAAACTTAAAATACTGCTTTCCCTTCTCCTGGGCAACCGTTGAGACAAAACCGACATTCTCTTGATCAAATACATCATACCCGCGATAGAATACCTGAGGACGGTTTCCTGAATTTTCTAACAAGTCTCGTAGCGTCGGTACAGACCCATTGTGCAAATAAGGCGCTCGCAACCAGATTCCATCTAATGGCATATTGGCATAACCATCGGTCTTACGGAAATTCTTGAACCGTTCCGGCGTCCCCACAAACAGGGTATTTTGATTAGACAGCAACTTGTAGGTATAAGAATCTAACCGATGCGGGTCAGTACCAATTTCCCCAATCGGCGTCACCTTACCCAGCTTCGCCCCACCAAAGGCATGACAACTGGCACAATTATTTTGATAAATTGGCTGACCCTTAGCCGCTAATTCCCGATTAATCGGGTACGGATAAGTCGGTGGAGGAAGTTCCCATAACCAATCCTCAATCCGCTTAATCCGTTCCAAATCCGCCGTAACCGGAGTCACTCCTGCACCCAACGCTGCACTTAAATTACGTTCATGAACTGATTTGTTATCCCCATCCCAATGCAGTTGCAATCCTTCACGGGGTTTTTGATTCCAGATAGAGGGTAAATCAGCCGTACCAATTTTTTCATCTTCTTCTAACTCATCCATCGGGAAGTGAAACTGAATCGATTTATAGGGATTAAACGTATCCACCCGTCCTGGACCCCAATCCGGTTGTTCGTTTAAAAAAGCCAGTTGACTCCCTTGAGTAATCAACGCATCCCGCGTTTGGGGAATAACCAGATAGCGATAAATTAACATCTGAATCGGATTAAAGTTTCCCCCTTGGGCATCAATTTCGGCTAAAATTCGGTTGGGTGTGAATCGTTCATCCAAAGCCGTTTTTCCCAGAAACTGAATATACCCTTGCAGATTCACTGTATTTGATGGCATCGTGGGGATAATTTGAGGCTCACTCTCAGGCGTATCCCGCAGCGAACCGACATGACAAATCGCACAATTCAAGCCAACGCGGTCAATCAAAACGCGACGCTGAGAAAACCCAATAGGGCGGTCTTTTCCCGGCTCGTAAAGAAAACCTAGGGACTGATACCCTTCACCGGGCAATTTGTCAGGAAATACGGCGGGTAGAACTTTCCAAATCCAATAGGGCATCCCATTTTCGGGTTCACTGCCAATTGACCCATATTTAAAATGGTCATTAATATTAGTATAATCCACAGGATTATTCAAGAATAGGGGAGAAATTAAAGCAATAATTGCAGCGATTATAACTCCTGCAATCACAATCCATAATTTCTTAAAAGCCTTCCCCGTTGACTTCAAGGGCGTTGAGTTTTCCATAATTGTTCATTGATGATTGGTGATTGGTGATTCTGGAAGACCCTTCGCTTCGCTCAAGGAACCTGGTTTCTGTCGGGGAGGTTTCACTGTTGTTGTTTATCAACTCACTCAGATGGGACTAAACCTACCCCGGTAGAGACTTAGTCGCTTACACCTGGAACCCCCATATCCCGGCTTACTGAAACGGTGCAGGATCAAACACAGTCATAATTTCTGCAATCATTTCATCCGAGTTATTATAGCGGTGTAACTCATAACAACCGAGGGGATTTTCTAAGGCATTGAGTAAACATTTGTTGCAGTAAGTACAAGGACGTTCTGGCAAGTCTTTTCCTGCCTTAAACTGGTGAACTAGGTCATTATTTGCGACTAAGGGACGGGCAATACTAACCGCATCGCAGAATCCCTCCTGAATTGCCCGACGAATATAGGACGCCTGTTGAAACCCTCCCGTACAAATAACTGGAATATTCACCTGTTTTTTAATCTCAGCCGCGTGATTAATGCTAACCCCCTGATACTTCTGCAACAATTCCTGCATCTGTTGGGAATTCACGAACGTCTGGAACGACTCATTCAATGCTTGCGCCTTTACCTCTAATCCCTGAATCGGTTGATCCTGGGTCTGTTTCTGAACTCGATTCCATAAGAATAAGAAAATTGGATACAACAGAGGAACCCGAAACAGTAAATAGTTGCGAAAGGTATGAATCCCACTGGATAACATCAAATCATACCAGCGCATTGCCTCCATTCTGGGAAATTCACCGGGAGGGTTCAAGGGATGAGGAAATAGACTCCCCGTGGAAACATGAATCCCATCAACTCCAGCCGTTTCCATCCACTTACAAACTTGAATCGAATCGTCTAGGGTATTCCCCGGCTTTTCCCACGGAATCACGGCATTATTATAGTCCACCGCACTAATCTTAGCTTGTAGGTGAAAATCATCACCCACTTCTTGACGAATTGCTGTAATAATCTCCAACAAAAAGCGAGCGCGATTTTCTAAAGAACCCCCATATTCATCATTGCGGTCATTAATCCCAGAACTGAGAAATTGGGTAATTAAATAACCATTGGCGCCGTGCAGTTCCACACCATCCAATCCCGCCTCTCGCGCCCGTCTCGCCCCCGCCGCAAACGCCTGAACTGTTTCTTTAATCTCAGCCTTTGTCATGGCTTGGCATTCAAAACCATGAAACGATTCTGTGATACTGGTTGAACTGAGGGCTTTTAAATCAAGGTTTTCCACGCCACTCACATCCTGCTGACGCCCTGAATGGCTCAGTTGCATGATAAATTTGCAGTCATACTCATGCACAACCTCGCCAATTTTACGCCAGAAGGGAATACGGTCATCTCGGTCAATCGTGGCATAGTTTGGCAGGATTCGTCCCCGAATTTGCACGGGCGTAAACGATGAAATAATTGCACCTACGCCTCCTCTGGCAAACTTCTGTTCCCAATTGATTCGGGCTTGGTTACCGGAACCATCATAATTATCGAATCTGCCGGAAATATTCGAGCGAAAAATGCGATTGTTGACAGTGAGGTTCCGGAATGTTATTGGTTGAAAAATGATATCGTTGTCATTTGTCATTTGTCATTCGTTATTGGCGGCAAGGGACGTTTATATAAGATAATGATAAAAATCCAGAATATTCTAATTTTTCAATTATGGCAACTCCTGGGACAACTGAATTTATTTTAAGATTTGTTAAAAATATCCGGGTTTTGTGGCGAACAGGCTGAGGCTGGTTATCATCAATGGAACAAACAGAGGCGGTTTGAACCAACTCAATCGCCTCTGTCGTTGCTCAGACTCTCTATTACTGGTTTCAAAATGTCTTCCCTCAATCCCCATCACCCCCAAACTGCTCTGATTACTGGTGCATCCAGTGGTATTGGTTATGAGTTGACGAAACTATTGGCTCGCGATCGCTATAATTTAGTCTTAGTTGCCCGAAGTGCCGATAAGTTGCAGCAGATGGCTGACTCATTCACCGATAAATTCGGGATCACGGTAAAAACAATAGTCAAAGATTTGTCTGACCCGAACAGCCCTCAGGAAATCTTTGCCGAACTTCAACAAGAAACGATGACTGTTGATGTTTTGGTAAATAATGCTGGCTTTGCCACCTACGGATTTTTTGAGCAAACTGACCTGATGACGGAACTTTCGATGATGCAGGTTAATATGGTTGCTTTAACCCATCTGACCAAGCTATTTATACCTCAAATGATCCAAAATAAGCAAGGAAAAATATTAAATATTGCCTCCACTGCTGCCTTTCAACCCGGACCTATGATGGCAGTTTACTACGCCACCAAAGCTTATGTCCTGTCCTTCTCAGAAGCCCTCGCCAATGAAGTCAAGAAATCCGGAGTAACCGTGACAGCCCTTTGTCCTGGCCCAACAGAATCGGGATTTCAAAAACGGGCAAATATGGAACAATCAAAATTGGTCAAGGGACGCCAGATTATGGATGCGAAAACGGTTGCTAAGATTGGCTATCAAAGCATGGTGGAAGGCAAACCAGTCGTTATTCCTGGTGTGAAAAACAAACTGCTGGCTTTATCGGTTCGCTTTCTTCCCCGAACAATGGTGACTCAAGTTGTCAGAAGTATGCAAGAGTGATGAGAGAGAGTTGTTAATTATTGTATCTAAATAATAAGGAATTTAAATCATGGCTAAATCATCCAAATCGGCTCAAGGTCGGCAAAAACCTTGGCATCAATTACCCGTTCCACTGGCATTAGTAAAATTATTCCAGTTCCGGAACCGAATGCGGCAAGAAAACCTACATGATACAGCAAAATTACCTAGCCAAGGTGATGGAACACAACCTACACCCAGTCCAGATGGTCACCATCTCAAGATTCGTACAGCCGACGGGAGTTTTAATAGCCTAGAACAGCCAGAAATGGGTCAGGCGGGTTCCCGTTTTGGACGCAACGTTCCCCTACAATACACTCATCCTGACCAAAAGAATTTACTCGAACCCAATCCGCGTACAATTAGCCGCAAATTACTGACACGGGATAAATTTGTACCCGCTAGCACCTTAAACTTACACGCCGCATCTTGGATTCAATTTCAAACCCATGACTGGTTCGCCCATGGGGGTACGTTAGAGAAGAAATTTGAGATTCCTCTAGAAGCAGATGATCCGTGGCCCCAAGAATATCGACCTCTAGAAGTGGGCGCGACTTTACCCGACTCCACTCGTCCCGACGGAGATACAAAAAATCCCCCCACCTTTCTGAACCGAGTCACTCATTGGTGGGATGCGTCACAAATTTATGGTAGCGATCAGGATACCATTGATAAGCTGCGGACTCATGTCGATGGTAAGCTAATTGTCGGTGACGATAACTTATTACCCATCAACCCAGACAATGGCATCGACCTAGTGGGTTTTGATGAGAACTGGTGGGTAGGCTTGAGTATGTTACATACTCTATTCGTCAAAGAACACAATACTATTTGCGATCATCTCAAAAACGAATATCCCGACTGGAAAGAGGATGATCTGTTTAATCACGCCCGACTAATTAACGCCGCCTTACTCGCCAAAATCCATACCGTTGAATGGACGCCTGCAATCCTGGGACATCCCGCCTTAGAAATCGCCATGAACGCCAACTGGTGGGGATTTTTAGGTCAACATGTCAAAGGATTATTTGGGCGTATCGGAGAGGGAGAAGTCCTCAGTGGTATTATCGGATCACCGACAGATCATCATACTGCCCCCTACTATCTCACCGAAGAATTTGTCTCGGTCTATCGGATGCATCCCTTAATGCCAGATGAGTTTGAATTTTACTCTCTCAACAATGGGGAATTACGGTTAACTCAAAATCTATTTGAAGTATCAGGGAATCGTAGCCGGACGCTAGTCGATAAAGTAGGTATGCCCGATTTATTCTACTCATTTGGGATCACTCATCCTGGGGCAATTACCTTATATAATTACCCGCGTTTTCTACAGCAATTAGTCCGGGATAACGGCGAAGTCTTCGATCTAGCCGCTGTTGATATATTACGCGATCGCGAACGCGGCGTTCCCCGTTATAATCAATTCCGTGAACTCATTGGTCGTGAACGGGTCAAAACCTTTGAGGACATCACCGAAGACCCTCAATGGGCAAAGGAACTACGGGAAGTTTACAACAACGACATCAACAGCGTTGATTTAATGGTAGGCATGTTTGCCGAAAACCCACCCGCCGGGTTTGGCTTCAGTGATACAGCCTTCCGTATCTTTATCCTAATGGCATCCCGACGACTCAAGAGCGATCGCTTCTTCACCAAAGACTACACCGCCGAAGTCTACACTCAATGGGGTTTAGATTGGATTGACAACAACAGTATGTTAACGGTTCTGCGCCGCCATTATCCTACAGTCAGCCCCGCTTTATTCGGCGTGCAAAATGCCTTTGCCCCCTGGCGTAAAGTTGGTGTTTCGGGATATTAATCATTAAGATTGGGAGTCGGGAACAGGTAATAGGCAATAGGCAATAGGTAATAGTAACTAGCGAAGCGTTGCGGCGGGGGTGTGGGGGGTCGCAACGCCCCTTATAGATCCCCCTTCTGTCCCCCTTCTGTCCCCCTTCCGTCCCCCTACCCCCCTCATTCCCCCCTACAAGAGGGGGGAGACCAGAGGATGCTTCGCTTTTTTTGCATGGGGGAGACCAGAAAAAACTAACGGATTTAACCCATAAGTTGAAGCAATCAAGGATAACTTTTTGGACTTCCCCCATAAAACTTAAAAGACACGACAAACCCCAATACTTTTTTACCCAGTCACCCCAATGAAAAAGCAGCAAAAATTTTGGCATAATGCCCACAATTTAGAGCCACTACCTAACGACTATGAATCTTGGAATGCTGCAAAAAAGCAGGACTTTATTTGGCAGCAAAGAATTTTAGAATCCCGATACGATAACCTACCGCCACTAAAAAAAATTGACGTTATCGGTTTATTTTTTACTCTCTTAAGCATAAAAATGGATCGCTTAGCCGATGAAGCGCCCCGCAAATGGAACAAAGCCATTCACGCCCATGCAAGTGTGGCTAAGGTTAAGTTAGTCCCCACCCCGACCAGTCCATTTACCGGTTTATTCAAAGGAGCCGACTATGGTCTTCTACGATTATCCCTCACAGGTGATCCCAGCGATCGCGGATTTGCCCCAGGGTTAGCCCTCAAGCTTTTGGTGGATGGTAAACCCTCCGAAAACTTCTCGGCGTTGGTTTCCCTCACGGGTCAAGGTAATAATTATAATTTCTTTGCCAATGAATTGTCTAATATCGTTCCCGAAGAAAACGATTTAGGTCCTAAATTCATCAATTTAATCTTCCGCCGCGTCAGCAAATTTCCCCGCAAACTCTATTTACAAGGCTTTGCCCAAATAGACCAAACGGGTCATCCAGAACCTGCTCCCTTTTATCCCTATCGCCTTTTTATGGTTCCCAATCCCACTATTCAGTTTCCTGAACAACCACCCCATGATTTCAGAGATGACCTTGCCACAATTCCTGTTGGAACCTCTTTATTTTCCCTCTATGCCGTTGATCCCAAAAACGTAGGAGACGAAAACGCCAACCAGAACGCTGATATTATAGACGAGCCAAGTTATCGCCAAAACGCTCAAATTATCGGACATCTGGAAACCACCTCGGAATTTGTGGCATCCTACTATGGTGATAGCCAACTCTTTTTTAGACACCAACGCTTTGCCAATCAATAATCCAGCTTTAACCACCATTGATATTCACAGTTGAATCCTGACTTGCGCCAAGCGTCTAAATCAACCTCCGTTAGTGGTGTTACCTCAGAACAGTGCGGCTGAATCCCCTGACTCAACAGCGCCCAAACCAGACTGCGCGTCATATCCAGTCCCGTCTTCAACCACGATTCCTGATTACCTGGAATCCCCCGTTCCTGTACCGTATCCACATCCACCCAAATCCCATTCGCCCCCAAAAGAATTTGCGCCATCCACCCAGCTCGTGGTAAATGGCTCTTAGAGGTAATTAACTGAACATGACGCACCCCCCAGCGACGTAAAATGGGAATACCGAAGTAGAAATTACCAAACGTGGAATCCGCACATTTTTCTAACCAAACCTGACCTATTGGCGCGTTATACTTTTGAAAGATGAGCCAAATACAGGGTTCCTTAGAGCCTTGAGAAATCAAAACGGGAGTTTGGGGATGTTGTTTCACTAACTGAGCAACATAAACCTCTCGGCGAATACTTCCCCCCAAAACAAAAAACGTATCCACAGGTGCAGAGGCTCCTACCTGCAACCTCAGGATATTGGCAAGTAACCCTATACTAAGAATAACGACTAGGCTTAATAGCCCTAAGCCTAACCAGCGTAGTCGTTGCTTAGACAGTAGCCAACGCAGAAACCCTAGCCAATGGCGTGTAATCAATCGTCTCACTCAGGCTTACCACTTGATGCACTCTTACTGTCCGAGGCGAAGAGATTGTCTTCATCAACAGGACAATAGGTAAACTGGCACAAAATTTCTGGAAATTAGCCAGATAAGTTGAGTATAGTAGCAATAGACGGATTTGATGCCGCCAGAACCATGCTATCCCTACTCAGGGAATGCTAACGGTAGAAGCCAACGACTGGGTACGCTTTGACTGTCCGCTTTAAACTCACCCATAGTCTGTTCGACGTATTTCCCATGAATCAATATCCCAAAACCTTCCCTTGGCTCAAAAGCATCCTCTTAACTGGTGCGATCGCAACAACAGCCACATTATCATGGTTAGCCCCAATTGGCAGCAATCGCTCCGTCTCGGCGGCGCTTCAGGATAGTCCCAAGACGGTTGTTGATGAAGTTTGGCAAATTGTTAATCAGGAATACGTTGATCCCTCGTTCAATCAAGTGGATTGGCAAGCGACCCGTCAACAGCTACTCAACCGCAATTATACGTCTGTCGAACAAGCCTACCAAGCTATTCGCGACGCCCTAGAACCTATTGGTGATCCCTACACTCGCTTTTTAGAACCCGAACAATTTAAAGCCCTCACTGATCAAACAGCGGGTGAACTATCTGGGGTAGGAATTCGCATGGGTGTTGATGAGAAAACCCAAAAGCTGGTTATTGTTGAACCGATTCAAGATTCGCCGGCGTTTGAAGCCCAACTTAAGTCGGGAGATAAAATCCTCGCCATTGATGGCAAATCCACTCAAGGAATGAGTGCTGAAGAAGCTTCGGCGTTAATTCGGGGAGAAGTCGGCTCATCGGTGATACTGCAAATTTCTCGTCAAGGGCAAAGTGCTTTTGATGTCACTCTAACCCGCGCCCAAATTGAGCTACCGTCTGTACACTATACCCTCAAAAACGAAGGTCAGATGCAGGTGGGTTATATCAGCGTCGATGAATTTAGTTCCCATGCGGCGGAACAAATGCAACGGGCAATCCGCAATCTGGATAGTCAAAAGGTAGATGGCTATGTTTTAGATTTGCGCGGAAATCCTGGAGGGTTATTATACGCCAGTATTGAAATTGCCCGCATGTGGATCAATGATGGTGAGATTGTCCACACAGTTGATCGTAAAGGCGGAGAACAAAAATTTTCTGCCAACAAAACCGCCCTGACTCAACTTCCTCTCGTTGTTTTAGTTGATGGCAATTCAGCCAGCGCTAGTGAAATTCTAGCGGGTGCGCTCAAGGATAATAAACGGGGAATGGTTGTCGGTTCGACTACATTTGGTAAAGCCGTCGTGCAGTCTGTCCATTCCTTATCCGATGGTTCGGGCTTAGCTGTTACGATTTCCCGCTACTATCCTCCTAGTGGTATTGATATTAATCACAAGGGAATTGCCCCTGATGTGAAAATTGATTTAACTCGCGCCCAACAGCAGCGTTTAGTGACACAACCGATGTTACGTGCCACACTCGAAGATCCTCAATATAAGCAAGCGATTACCGTTCTCGAAAATACAGTGATAGCACAACGGGGTTTGAATAAACCGACTGAACCAATTAGTGTTCGGTAAGACTATCAATTGGGTTGGTTATTAGTCATTGGTGATTTGTTTTCTACTAATGACTAATGACTCTTGACAAGAGTTTGATCCTAAACCTGCCCCTATCATCAGACAGACGTGCCATAGCACTCTAATTTTTATAGCAGCGATTTTAATCGCCGTGGCAAAAGGGGGTAACAAAGGCGAATTTGGTATCCCAAATCAATTGGGTCTAACCAAAGAGGTTAGACCCAACCGATCGTTCTATTAGGACTTTTCAAGCCGTTAATTTTTCAGGTTTTAATCTGAGCTTACTAAGGGGTTTACATATTCCACAGGTTCACTGCTTATTGACCCGCATAAATCTGTCTTTCTGGACTTGAGTTGGGTTTCGGTTTCCACCGAATCTAACCCCTTACTGCTACGCTAGGTTAGTTACTTCTGTGGCAGAGTCAAAGATGGGGGATGATCGTCATAACCTCTGACTCTTCGTTGGTTTTTCTCCAGTTATTATGACTCTGGAGGACGACCTCCATATTCAAAGTAACATGATTGTCCCTAGTTGCCAAACAGGATTTACTAAAGTTTAGAAGTTGTTACAAATAGCAATTTTTTTCGGTAAGCTTTACCTGAACTCCCAGTAAACGGTAATATTCACTACAGTTCTAGATCCAATTTAGACCAATCTTGTAATACGTAGGGTGTACATCGAGGAGGGGTGTAGTCAACGTGGCAGTACAATGGGATCTCTACAATCCAGAAGAATTCTATGATGAGCTGTTCTCAGCCAAAGGACAGCCACGACAGTCAGCAGCCGCCCTGATTAATTGGATGCAGGGATTGCGCCCTGATGAACTCCAGCAACACCGGGAAACTGCTCAAGTCGCCCTGCTGAAGTTAGGGGTAACCTTCAGCGTCTACAGTGATAATCAGGGCATTGAACGGGTGTTTCCCTTTGATATCATTCCCCGGATTATCTCAGCTCAAGAATGGGAAATACTAGAGCAAGGACTGAAACAGCGGATCACAGCGCTTAATCTCTTCCTCAACGACATGTATGGGGAACAGCGCATTCTCAGCGATGGCAAAATCCCCTACGAAATTATTTTTTCGGCAAAAGGATTCCTCAAACCTTGCGTAGGCTTAAAACCCCCAGGCGATGTCTGGTGTCACATTACCGGAACCGATTTAGTTCGCGATCGCGACGGTCAGTGGTATGTTCTGGAAGATAACCTGCGTGTGCCTTCTGGTATCTCCTACGTCCTAGAAAACCGTCGGGTGATGAAAACTACATTCCCGGCGATATTCCAAACCATGGCAATTAAGCCAGTGGATGACTATCCCAGCCATTTGCTAGAAACCCTGCTCAATTTAGCGCCACATCAACTTCCTGACCCCACCGTCGTCGTCCTTACCCCGGGTATTTATAACTCTGCATACTTTGAACATTCCTTTTTAGCCCAGCAAATGGGTGTGGAATTGGTTGAAGGTCGGGATTTAGTCGTCGTGGATGGCTATTTGCAAATGCGAACGACTAAAGGATTGCGGCGAGTGGATGTGGTGTATCGCCGTGTCGATGATGACTTTTTAGATCCCCAAGTCTTTCGTCCCGACTCTTTGTTAGGTGTACCTGGACTCATGGATGTCTATCGCCAAGGGCGAGTCGCCTTAGCTAATGCACCCGGAACAGGTGTAGCTGATGATAAGGTTGTCTATGCTTATGTCCCAGAAATGATTCGTTATTACTTGGGAGAAGAGCCAATCTTATCCAATGTCCCCACCTATTTATGTTGGCAGGAAGAAGACCGAAACTATGTCTTGAATAATTTAGAGAAAGTCGTGGTTAAGTCTGCCAATGAGTCGGGGGGGTATGGGATGCTAGTGGGTTCGAGTTCCACTGAGGTGGAACGGGCGGAGTTTGCGGAACGGATTAAAGCCAATCCTCGCAATTATATTGCCCAACCCATCCTTTGCCTGTCGCGAGTACCCACGTTGATTGATCATCAGGTAGAAGGACGACATGTCGATTTGCGCCCTTACATTTTGCATCGGGGAGACGATGTTTACGTTCATCCCGGTGGATTAACCCGTGTGGCTCTGAGAAAGGGTTCTCTGGTGGTGAATTCATCCCAAGGTGGAGGAAGTAAGGATACTTGGGTGCTTAACCATTTATAAATTATGAAGTAGGAATTTCTATTTCCTCTCCCCTGTTAAAAAGTTCCTTGAAAAAGGACTAATGACTAATTAGCAATAACCAATCAAAAATACTTATGCTAAGTCGGGTTGCTGATTCTATCTACTGGCTCAATCGCTATATCGAACGTGCGGAAAATATCGCTCGGTTTGTGGATGTTAATTTAAATTTAATGCTGGATATGCCACCAGGAGTGACCCAGCAGTGGAAACCGTTGGTGATTACAACTGGGGATTCAGATTTATTCCGCGATCGCTACGGGGAAGCTACCTCGGACAACGTTATCCGCTTCCTCACCTTTGACCCAGATTATCCCAACTCAATTTTATCGGTACTTCAGCTCGCTCGTGAGAACGCCCGTTCGATTCGGGAAGTGATCTCCTCAGAAATGTGGGAAGAGGTCAATGAATTTTTCCTGATGGTTAAAGAGGCTTCCCAAGGAGGAGCGTTACAAGCCTTACCTGATTTTTTCACCCAAGTCAAACTGGCTAGCCATCGCTTTGCTGGAGTTATGGATGCCACAATGACTCATAATGAGGGATGGCATTTTGGGCAAATGGGCAGATTGCTAGAGCGGGCAGATAAAACGACCCGAATTCTAGATGTAAAGTATTTTGTGTTACTCCCGTCTGTACAGTGGGTGGGAACACCATTGGATCAAATTCAATGGATGTCACTGCTCAAATCTGCCAGTGCTTATGAAATGTATCGCAAGTCGCAGCATCGGATTACACCCACCAGTGTCGCCGAATTTCTGATTCTCAACCGTCAGTTCCCCCGCTCAATTCACTTCTGTCTGGCGCAAGCGGAACAATCGCTGCATCAAATTACTAGCACTCCTCGTGGAACGTGGTGCAACCCAGCCGAACGTGCTTTAGGTCGTTTGTGTTCTCAATTAGGATATCTAACGATAGAAGATGTTTTCGAGCAGGGTTTGCATGAATTTTTAAATCAAATGCAAATCGAAATTAATCAAGTAGGTAACCAAATCTCGACAACATTTTGTGCGGTAGAACCAGTTGGTTAACTTGTTTCAAAATTTATAAGCTGGAGTCAGTATATGGTAACCTTTAGACAGAAACTTGTTGCTAAAATTTTGCATAGTTACCCTTTTTATAGGGGATGTGCAACGATCGCAGACTCTTGGGCTCAAAAAATTGCAGGTGAGAGTGATGAAATAGTTTGGGCTAGATTACGAAACGGAAAGTATGTACGTGGCTCACTAGGCGATTTTAGCGGACGTTGTGCATTTTACATGGGTGATAATAATGATCGGAAGATAAATTGGTTGTGTAAAAAACTTGTACGTCCTGGCGATATAGCTTTAGATATTGGAGCCAACCTAGGTATAGTGACATTTACGCTCGCATCTCTTGTGGGTGAAACTGGACACGTACATGCGTTTGAACCCAACCCACAAATGCAAGGTTTTATTGAAGAAGCAATAAAATACAATAACACCAAGAATATAAGTCTTCACCGCTGTGCTTTAGGTACGAAAGATACTACCCTGGAGTTAAAGATTCCTAGTGGTCATAGTGGATTAGCGTCATTAATTAGAAATTATGAACAAAATAATCCAACTAAGAGCAAGGTTCAGGTAAGGTCTCTAGCATCAATTTTACCTGAAATAGTAAGTAAAAAAATACGTTTTGTGAAAATTGATGTAGAGGGTTTTGAACTCCAAGTCTTGCAGGGAGGATACGAGGTATTTCAGAATAATCCTCCTGATATAATTCTGGTGGAACTTATTACTACTAGTTCTTCAGTTCACCAACATCCTACGATTGAAATGCTTCGAGAACTTGGATATGACTTTTTCAGCTTACCCAAAAACTTAATGTCTGTCCGACCAAAAGTTTTTAATCCAGAAAAATCAGAATATAAAGGAAGCGATTTATTAGCCGTATATAGAGGAAAAATGTTTAAGGAAGTTGCTGAATTGCTTGGTGCAACTGCTTAAGTAAAGACGACAGGATTGTACAAATGATTTAGACACAATCTCTATTTTTTGTAAAAATCGACAAATTTTCGCTAACGTAACTAACATAAGATAAAGGTTTGATTCCAATTTTAGGGAATTTAGAAATATAAATAATTGACACGAAACTATTAATTAATAATTAAGGTGCGTTACAAAATTTGCCACACCACAACCTATACGTATAATCAGCCCGTTATTCTAAAACCCCATATCTTGAGGTTAAGCCCCCGCTGTGACGGGACTCAGAAACTGCATTCGTTTACACTAGACGTTGAACCCAAACCCGCAAGCATTTCCGAGATTATCGAACTAGATGGGAATGCGATCGCGAAGCTTTGGTTTAATACCAGCACCGAACAATTAACGATCAGTGCTACATCCGTTGTCGAAACCTGTCGCACCGATCCCGATAACATTCAACTGGAACCGTGGGCAACTCAGTTACCCATTGACTACCCCGACTACTGGTCATCTCAGTTACAGCCTTATCAGCAATTTTATGATCCCCTCTTAGTGGACGCAATAAAGCAATTAGCGCAGGACATTTACCAGCAAGTCAAGGGTGATACCGTTAACTTTGTCAAAACACTCAATCAACATCTCTACAGTCATTGTAAACCCCAATATCGGGAAAAAGGGGCACCTTGGTCTCCCAGTAAAACGTGGCAATTAAAGCGCGGATCTTGTCGAGATTTAGCGGTGCTATTCATGGACGTTTGTCGGGTGATGGGATTAGGCGCACGGTTTGTCAGTGGGTATCAGGAAGGTAATCTAGAACGATCGCAACGATACCTTCATGCTTGGGTAGAGATTTACTTACCTGGTGCAGGGTGGCAAGGCTATGATCCCAATCAAGGCGTCGTTGTCACGGATCGCCATATTCCCCTCGTGGCTTGCGCTATACCCCGTTATGCTGCCCCGATTTCGGGTGCGATCGCGACGACTAAATCGGTGGGTGAAGGCGCTAGGAAAATTGAGTCTGATATGAAAATTAATTTGTCTATTTCCAGAGATGAATATAGCGGTTTTCAGTCCGATACAATACACCTCTCATAAGTCAATAAGGAAACTCATACTTAAACGCCTCTGAACCCTGATAGCCAGAAATATCTGCCAATCGTTCTAACGGTTGCACCCCTGGATAAAACTGTCCCTGAATTTCCCAGGTGGGAACTCCTTGAATATTAGCAGCTTGACAGCGTTCGGGTTGGGCATTTTTGCCACGAGGATTACATTCAATGTAATCAATTTGATTAAATGCGGCTTGACCAAAAAGTTGTTTTTGTTCGTGACAATGAGGGCAAGTAAATGCACCATACATCTTTGCCCCTACTGTGTTCAGATGACCTGCTAAGGCGAGTTCAGCCGCACCGGAGATATGGGTAATGGGTGGACCCGATTCTCCTGTAGTAGCGCTAGCGCTAGGAACATCAGTATAGACTCCCAGTATCCCAGTAAACGTGACCAAACCAACCGCCAATCCTGTCAGCGTGACTTGTCCAATATCTTGCCAATCATGACCGATGGTAGTCCACAGAAATAGGGTGAAGGACAACAGCGCCGAGGCGATGCAGTAGGGACAAACTCCCTTGACAATAAACAGCATCACGTACATCAGATAGCTGCTACTCACCAGCATACAGGTGGTAATTGCCAGCATAACCAGCCAACTGGATTGCACCCACTCGGATGACAAAGATTTAATAGCTAAGGGTGCTAGGGAAACCCCTAACAAAGTGGTATAGGCAAGAAATCCCCATAGGGGTAGAGGGAGTCCAAAAAGCTGGGCATAAGGACTTTCTAGCACCGCTTGACAGCCATGAGTGGGACAAATTTCCGCCACTTTTCCCAACCATTCAACCACTGTGAGGAATGCCGTTTCCAGCATTCCCAAAACGGCGAGCGCACCAATCCAATATCGATTTGTCTTATGTACTTTGTCATTCGTCATGCGTCATTCGTCCTTGGAAGAGGAACAGGGAACGGGGAATAGGGAATTCAATCAATCAGAATATCTTCTTGCTGATTATCCTCTACTGGATGCTGCCATTCAATATTCGGCATAGATTCAAAGGCACGCCGTAACGAGTCCTCCCATAACTTGCGAATTTTTGCCAAATAGGGATCACCTAGACGCAGTTTCAGTTTCTGGCGAGCCATAAAGGTGCCAGCTTCATACATAACCAAGTTAATCGGTGGTCCGACTGAAATATTTGATTTCATGGTTGAATCAATAGAAAGCAGAGCACACTTAGCAACAGCTTCTAGTGGCATATCATAAGTAAGAGTTCGGTCAAGGATGGGTTTGCCATACTTGGTTTCACCAATTTGCAAAAACGGCGTTTCCAGCGTGGCTTGAATAAAATTACCTTGAGTGTAAATCAGATAGAGTTGAGGTTGTTCGCCGCGAATTTGACCCCCGACTAATAAGCTACAGTTAAAATCAATGCGATCGCGTTCTAGCCAAGGGCGGTCTTGATCTTGAATTTGCCGCAGTTTGCTGCCAACGTAACGAGTCACCTCATACATATTCGGGAGGGAGTGGATATTCAGTTCTTCCTGACTCTGTAGATCCCGATGCAACCGATTGATTACTCCTTGAGTAATCGAAAGGTTTCCCGATGTACATATAATAATCGCTCGTTCTCCTGGCAGGGAAAAATCAAAAAGCTTATTGTAAGTAGAAATATAGTCTACCCCGGCATTGGTGCGAGAGTCCGCCGCTAAGACTATACCAAAACGGTTAATAATGCCCAGACAGTAAGTCATCGTCAAATTAAGTCCTCTTGAATTCGACTGGGAACCTGATGCAAAAACCCGGATTTACTCCCATTAGCCAATTGATGGCATGGCGTAGACTGATGTTGCCTGGACTGGATGGGTGAATCGTCCCTTTGGTAACGTTTTATACTACTCCTACGCATCTTCATTGGTATATGGATAAATTCTCTAATTCCAGCGTAATCCTCCTGAGGGACTTCTGGAACAAAAAAATCTCCCCCATCTCCCCATTTCCCTTGTCTTTTCCACCCTTGAAGCCTCTGCACTCCCATTAAGGGGCTATCCCAGAATGAGCAGGCTGAGAGGCTAACGCCGCCGACTGACAAGTTCCAGGTATCGGGGATTGAGTGTTCACCTGCACCTGTTTATACCCTGCTGTTGTTAACAACTGACCTACGACGAGTTCGGCGCGTTCGTTGGCTTTTTCTAATACCCCTTGCTCACAAGCATTGAAGACAATTTTTTTCAAGGTTTCTTGTTGCGCCAACATCTGCAACTGGGGCGCCGTATCGGGTCCTAATCCCAAGAAGCCGCGATCGTAGTCATACACCTGAGACCGATTCACGTCAATTTTGCTATCTAAAATTTTGGGGGGTGGGAGTTGAAGTTGGAGCGTATCATTGACAATTTGCACATTTTCTGGTTTTAATTCTGCCAAATCGACACCAGCCCGCACCTCACCATAAGCAATATAAAGGAGTGTTGTTTCCGCGATCGCATAACCTGCCAAAGTCCGAGCTTGACGGCTAGGAACTACCGCCTCCATCGTAAAAACAGCCGTGGTCAAATCGCTAACCTCCCGCACCTGCTGGACAATCAAAGAGCGCACGTCAACTTCGGGTGCGGGTTGAGGGGCGTTAAACAGGGTAGTCACTTGCCCCAAAAAACGAGACCCAGTTCGCCATAACCCAATGCCAAAAATCAGGGCGACAACCACCGTAGCGCCTGTGGTCATCATCATCAGGTTTCTCAGTATCCCAAACGTATTGGGACTGAGCTGATATTTGTCAAACGGATTATTCATCGTAAATTGGGGTTGGTAAGGGGGCGAATGGAAACCCCTGTCATTTATGTATGGGGAGAAAGCAAGCCCTCTTACATAAACAGCAGTCCGACAGGACTTCCTCTTTTAAAGAATGTATCGGCTCCATTTCCCGTGTACACGACTGCAATTTAAGGTCAAAACCCTTATCGCCTTGGATTTACTTGCTCCGGTGACATCTTGCATTTGTATGCCAGCTTGGGCAATTACAAGCTCAAAGTTTTCAACCTGTACGCATAAGGGTTAGTTTTTGGGGTATGGTTGCCCCTAACTCCCATTGCTGGGGTGACGTTAGCCTCGCCAATGTTAACGGTCGGTACTTTCCAAGTGGCACTGGCTTAACCCTTGTACACCTGTTTAACCACTCGGTTCTAGAGCATGGGACTGGCGCAAGCATCCCAAGGTAGGAACTTTAACGCTTGCCGTTAACGTAGACCTCGTAGGTCTTAGGCTGGTCAGGTACGGGCTAAATTCCAAGCCCCCGGCTTATAGCCGTGGGGTTCCTGACGGCATTACTCCTTCAACCGGGCTGTCTGGGTGGCTCTAACTATAAGATTAGCGCTTTGCCAGAAGCCGGACTTTTTGATTAAATGTATCTGAGCGTACAAAAAATTCAGTCAAATCTCTCCTCTACTCCTCTATAACACTAATGCAGCAATCCACTCATCGACTCAAATTCCTCAAAAAGGTAACATAAACTAGAACTTGTGTACACGGGAAGGACGGATACCAATATAGCTTCTCAAGGTAAGTCCTGTCGCAGTGCTATTTATGTAAGGGGGCTTGCTTCCTCCCCATACATAAATGACACACTCCTACAATTGAATCAGGGCGGTTCTTGTTAAGCCGTTATTGGCTCTTCAGCTAGCGCTAGTGCCTAAAACCGCCCCGACAATTGATTTCTTTAGCCAGACAAGGTGTCACCCATGGGTTTCAAATTCGTCAAACCAGTTCAACGATTCCTGCTGAGTACAGCGTTACTTTCTTTGGGACTCTGGAGTTCCCCGGTATACGCTCAAGTCTCTGATGCTCAAGTTTCAGCGCTTGTGGAAGCCTTGCGACTAGCCGCACCGCAAACGGGGAGGGCAGATGATGGACTCTATAGTGACTGGCAAATTAAACCGGGTAACATTCCCCGATGGTCAAAGCAATGTACTGGACGGGAACTTTCACCTGCCGATTTTGAAGCCTCTCCCGTAACGGCGCGGGCTATTTTGGTTTGCGTGATGCGGGATGTGTTGAACGAACAGTATCGCGCCAGTAATAATAATGAGTCCGTGGCAATACAACGAACAGCCGCTTGGTGGATGACTGGGGATGGGAGTCAATATAATAGCGTTCCTCGAAACTCTTACACCTACACTTACATTCAGAATGTTCTGAAAAATTACCAACAGCAACGCCGCAATCCCCAGGCGCAAAACCCAGCGACTCCCGCCCAACCCACCACTACTCCCTCTGCAACAAAACCAGCATCGTCTTCGCAACGGACGGAAAATCAATCGTCAGCCGCCTCTCAACCTCAAGCCGCCGCCCCTTCCTCAGCTAATAACGCGATTTCTGATACTAAAGTCGCCGCTTTAGTGGAAGCACTACGACGGGCAGCACCGCAAACGGGAATAGAAAATGATGGACTTTACAGTGATTGGCAAATTAAACCAGAAAATATTCCCCGTTGGTCTAATCAATGTATTGGAGAGGAACTAACACCCGCCGATTTTGAAGCCTCTCCCGTAACGGCTCGTACTATTTTAGTTTGCGTGATGGGAGATGTGCTTAATGAACAGTATGAGGCGAGTGATAATAATGAGACAGTGGCGGTACAGCGGGCTGCGGCTTGGTGGATGACAGGTGATCCCCAGCAATATAATCAGGGTTCAACGGCGGCTTATACTCAACGAGTTTTAAATTTTTATCGGCAATCTTTATTGAATTCATTCCCACATTTGTAAGGAATAGGCATAGCGACTAAGATGGTCGCACGACTAGAGCGATCGCGTGTGAGATGATGAGCGTGGGAGAACAGGGAAATCCGGGAAAAACACCCCATTGTTCAGAAACTCTCTTTATTTTTAGTCCGCACTCGCTGATATACCTGTTCCATTGTCTCGATAAACGAACTATCCTTGTGCCAAAAAGCAGGAAAATCGCCGACTTTTTTAATCAAAATGGCGGTAATTTTGGCAGTTGAATCCAACTCACTGGTTGATGGTAATCGTTTCTCTCCCAACCAAAATTCCTTCTGACCGACCCGGAATTTTGACAGAGTGTTGAAAGCCTTATTCTACAGTTAATCCAGGTTGTATGAGCCTTTGGGCAATTGTGGTGAGAAATCCGGGTTTTTACCTTGTCTTTATATCATACAATTAAGCTGCTACGCAGCTTATCAGTTCTCCGAAAAAATCACATGATAAAAAAAATATTGATGATGACGATGTTCGCATTGACACCTTTGACAGCAGGTGATTCTCCAAAACTCCATTCTCATCCCGAATCACCCAGTTATATGTCCCAAGGAAGTGTTAATGCTCGAAGTTGCCACAGCAACACTTACTGGACAGATGATACGTCCAAAGTTGAGAAAGCAACAGAAGACTACCAAAACGCATCACTCAGTTACGCCTATCTCGTGAATAAAGGAGATGAGTTAAATCTCACTCCGTCTCAGTTAAACGCTTCAATCACAATGGCCAGAGCCAGAAAAGAAGAAGCGGAATTAGCTTTTATCAGAAGTATTGATTCAGCGATCGCTACTTTAAATCAGTTCCCGGCTGATTGCTACCCTCACGTAACTGTTACGATGACCGTTTTTGCCAACGGTTTTGACGACAGCGACGGACTCGTTGCGGGCGAAATACTTATATCGATTCCCGACAGCATTGAAATGCTTGAGCAGCATCGAAGGATGATCTTGAATCCGTAAGTGTTGACTTTTGTAAGTCAACACCTCGACTACAAAACAAGACATTCGTAGACAAAAAAAATAAATCGGCTGGCGGTTTGTTGCAACAGAGAATGAAAAATTCTGTTACAGCGTATTGCAAGTTCGTGAGGTACAGTATTTTTCTCCTGATCAATTAGTATCACTATAAGGATACAAAGAACCTGTTTCAATTTGACAAATCAGAAGTCACCTGAGTTCGATGTTTGAAGAGCAAGCTAGAACAAAATCCCCAAGGGTATTATTTTGAATTTCGTTTCGACTTGGGCGGTGTTCGGTGTGCGCCGAAGTATTTTTCACTGCGGTAGCGAAGCCACACTCGCAATACTTGGGGAATCTGTTCTTTTTGTTCTTTGGTCAGGGTATTATAAAGAGCTAAGGCGCGATCGCGTTCTCGGCGACAGGCAGCATTATTGTGAGCATCCCAGTAGCTACGGGCAACCCGAATCCGCCGACAGACTTCCTTGATCAGTGCTTTTCCCGTCAGGGGTTGTTTCTGTTTTGCCATACTTTAATCAGAATGCACTACTCTCAATCCTAACCTTTAGGATGAAAGCGTTTGCCCTTACTTGGGGGGCTGAATACCATGACATCCCCGAAAAGCTCTGTCAAAATAGAGCTATTCAGCATAGGGGATGGTATGACGCGGGAAGAGTTGCTGTCACTCATTAACCAGGCATCGAATGAGGGATGGAAAGAATTAGATTTATCAGGAAAAGGGCTAACAGAATTGCCTCCAGAGATTGGCAAGCTAACGCAACTTGAAACATTGATTTTGGGAACTTGGGCAAAAGAGAAAAAGGGTTCTCAAGGGCTGAAAGGCTACGAGTTGATAGGGCATCGACTTGTTCCCTTGATTTTGGGTAATCGCTTGAAGTCTTTGCCGCCTGAACTGGCAAATTTGGTCAACCTGCGGAAGCTGGACATAAGTGGGAACCCTTGGGAAAGAATTCCCGATGTGGTCACTCAACTACGGCATCTGGAGCAATTAACTCTAATTCGTACAGACCTTGATAAGATTCCCGAATCGATTAGTCAAGCCGTAGTGCGAGCGTCTCGCTCGCTATTTTGCCTGGTTTTGAACCGATAAAGGCTTAAACCCTTGCATTTCAATGTTTCTTTTATCGACGCAGTGAAGCATCTGTTCAGATTCTGACACTACATCAACCCAGAACGAATCGCCTGAACTGCTGATTGAGTGGAACCATCACCACGCAGTTTTTCTAAAACATTTCGGACATAAACTTGAACTATTTCCACTGGAATATCTAACCGTTTAGCAATCATGTCATTATCGTACCCCTCAATAATGAACTGCAAAACGGCTAACTCCTGTTCAGTCAAAGGACAAGCTGATATAAGTGGGCTGGACTCGCTAATAGAAGCCTGAATCGGTGCTGTTTCTTTGGCGGCTGCTATCTCAGGTTGAGCTTGGGTTAAACTGGCATGTTTTAGGACAGTTTTAGCGATTTCGGGATCGAGCCAAACATCGCCCCTATGCGTAAGTTTAATCGCCTTTAATAATTGATCTCGGTTAACCGTTTTCAGGCAATAAGAATTCGCCCCCGCTGCCAATGCAGCCATAACAGTTTCTTCATTTCCCTGTAGGGTTAATATTAAAATTTTTGTAGAATTATCTTGCTGATGCTCTTTAATATTTTGGAATCGTCGAGTTAACTCAATGCCATCCATATCAGGAAGTCCAATATCAACAATCCCAACATCCGGTTTAACCGTTTCCAGTAAAATTAACCCATCAGCACCGTTTGTCGCTTCACCAACCCATTCAATCTCATCACTCTGTTGCAAGGCTGTTCTAAAGCCCATCCGAGTTAGTTCATGGTCTTCAATCAAAACGACTCTAATTTTACTCATTATTAATCTTTAATATCAGGTTTGCCAATAATCAGATATTTTTTTCGCGTCGCCGAAGATTTGTGCTAATTATGTCCTAGGGTGTCTTTAAGCCGTCGTGCATTGAAATTAGGTTATACCCGGGAGCAAGATGTTTGTGCTTCGTCCATGCTTTGCTGTCCTCCCAAGGGGGATTTCACGGTTAGGGAATCGCTCATTGAAATGCATCTTAGCTTACCCCGAACCCAAAGCGCGATCGCAACCCCGGTAACTGCTACGCTTAAGCTAGGCGTATCTGGACTTCCAGAACCTTGTACCCTGAATAATAGGACATTCACCCGTCAACGCAGGAACTCCTATGCAAAAGTACCTCCCTTTAGTCGCTCGTATCTTCCTCTCTGCTATTTTTATCAAATCAGGGATTGGAAAAATTTTCGGTTTCGCTAGCACTCAACAGTATATGGCTGCTAGCGGAATTCCTTTGGCTGGTCTAGTTCTCATTCCTACTATTATTGTATTACTAGGAGGGGGACTCTCGGTTTTATTCGGATACAAAGCTCGTTGGGGAGCATTATTACTGATTGGTTTTTTAATTCCCGCTACCTTGATTTTTCACACTAATTTCCCTGAAGAAGAAATTGCCTTTTTCAAAAATTTAGGATTAATGGGAGGATTATTAATGGTTGTCGCTTTTGGTGCGGGTGCAATTAGTTTTGATGAACGCACAGAATCCTCAATGAACTCGGCGAAATCAAGGGATGATGTGATCAGAACAAACGGGTGAATACAAAGGGCGCACAGCCGTGCTACCTGACAGTAATAAAATCCGCTCGCACCCCAATAGTTGAAAGGGATCATTACCCTTCTACCTTTCTACCTTTTTACCCTTTTATCCTCCTACCCTTTTCCTCTTGAGCTACTGTATTAACCCAAACTGTCCAAAACCTAAAAACAAAACCGAGCAAAACTTATGCCAAACTTGCGGCACAAAACTGATAGTAGCAGAACGATATCGTCCGCTTCGGCTTTTGGGTACTGGGGGATTGGGTAGAACGCTGTTAGCCGAGGATGAATCCCAGCCATCAAACCCTTACTGTGCCATCAAACAGTTTTACCCCCAAGGACAAAACAATTCCCCAAAAGCTGCCCAATTATTTCACCAAGAAGCTGAACGATTAAAAGAATTAGGCAACCATCCCCAAATTCCGGAATTTTTAGCCTATTTTGATCAAAATAATTGTCAGTACATTGTCCAAGAATTTATCGATGGACAAAATCTAAATCAAGAGTTAGCAGAAGTAGGCGCATTTTCAGAGGGTCACATTCGCAGTCTGTTGAATGATTTACTCCCCGTACTGCAATTTATTCATCAGGGAAATGTTATTCATCGAGATATTAAGCCAGAGAATATTATTCGGCGTCGTCGCGATAGGAAATTAGTCCTCGTCGATTTTGGTGCGGCTAAGTATGCCACCTGGACGATTTTAGCTAAAACTGGCACAACAATTGGTTCTGCGGGATATGCGGCACCAGAACAGACGTTTGGTAAAGCTGTCTTTGCCAGCGATATCTATAGTTTGGGAGTTACCTGCATTCATTTGTTAACTCAGATGCAGCCGTTTGACTTATATGAACCTTTAGAAAATGGCTTTGTCTGGCGACAGTATTTAGTGAATAATCCCGTCAGTCAGAAACTTGCTGATATTCTGGATAAAATGATTCATCCTCTATTGAAGCAGCGGTATCATTCTGTTGAGGAAGTCCTCCAAGATTTCCGTCAATTGGGGATAATTCAGGCAATAATTCAATACCAAACTAATTATCCAAAACCTGAAATTAATGCCTCTTTTGTTCATACACTCCAAGGGCATTCTGGGGGAGTTGGCACTGTAGCCTTTAGCCCAGATAAAAAAAGTCTTGCTAGTGGTAGTGTCGATAAAACAATTAAGTTGTGGCAAGTGAGTATGGCATGGGAAATTCGTACTTTAGGGGGATGGTTTTCCGGACAACATACCCAGGATGTGAGTTGTCTGGCGTTTAGCCCTAATGGAAAATATCTAGTGAGTGGGAGTCGGGATACAACCCTGAAGTTATGGCGGGTACGAACCGGAAAAAAACTGGTTAGTGTCAAAAGTCATAACGGTGGAGTCTATTCAGTAGCATTTAGCCCCAATAAACCCCTATTGGCAAGTTGCGGTAGAGATAGCACAATTAGAATTTGGCAGAGTCGTAGGTTGACAACGCTACAGGTTTTATCAAGTCATTCCAGTGGGTTTAATTGTGTCGCATTTAGTCCCGATGGGCAAATCTTGGCGAGTGGGAGTTTGGATGGGACAATTGAACTGTGGCACGTTCCCCATTGGCAAAAGCTGGAGACTCTAGCGGGACATCTAAACTCAGTTGATGCGATCGCGTTTAGTCCTGATAGTATAACTTTAGCCAGTGGCAGTTCTGACGGGATGATTCGGTTGTGGGATATTCGTACCCTTACCCAGACTTCTATCATTAAGGGTAATTTACTCCAGGTGCGTTCTCTCGCCTTTAGTCCCGACGGGCGTCTCCTCGCCAGTTGCGGTGGCGATAACAGGATTAGGATTTGGGAGGTTGCGACTGGACAAGACTGTTGTATTCTCGAAGGACATACGGACACAGTTCAAGTTGTGGCATTTAGCCCCGATGGACAAACCTTGGCGAGTGGTAGTTGTGATAGAACGATTAAAATTTGGCGAGTATGGTTGTTGTAGGGGCGAAGCATTCTTGCCAAAAACTTACTCCGAAGAGGATAAATATTCTTCAAGAATGCTTCGCCCATCTCCCAGCCCCAAAATTACTGCGCCCATCTCCCAGCCCCAAAATTACCAAGGATTGAATATCGTTCCGGGTTTTCCCTGTTCCCTGTTCCCTCATTCTATGACTCAACCTATTAATCTTTTCGAGTACGAATCATTAGCTCATCAGCAGTTATCTCGAATGGCTGTAGATTATTACACCAGTGGCGCTTGGGATGAAGTAACGTTACGTGATAATCGTGCGGCGTTTGAGAAATTCAAACTTCGCCCCCGGATGTTGGTTGATGTGAGTCAGCGGGATTTAAGTACAACCGTTTTAGGTCAATCTCTCTCCCTACCGATTCTAATTGCACCGATGGCATTTCAATGTCTGGCACATCCAGAGGGGGAAATAGTGACAGCAAAAGCAGCGGCTAAAGTAGGATCAGCAATGGTGTTGAGTACCCTATCCACTCAACCTTTAGAAGAAGTCGCATTGGCATCAAAACAGGTGCAGTCAGAATCTCAGATAGATACTCATTCTCCATTATGGTTTCAACTCTATATGCATCGCGATCGCGCTTTGACTCAGAACTTAGTTGAACGGGCTCAAGCCGCAGGTTATAATGCCCTTTGTCTTACTGTAGATGCGCCTGTTTTAGGGTGTCGAGAAAAAGATAAGCGCAACCAGTTTACCCTACCTATGGGTATGGAATTGGCAAATTTAGCCCATCGAGATATTCCTGAAATCGTCGGCGAGTCGGGCTTATTCGCCTATTTTGTCCAGCAGCTTGACCCGGGGCTGACTTGGCAGGATTTGGACGGGTTGCAGTCCTTGACAAATTTACCAATTATTGTTAAAGGAATTTTAAGGGGTGATGATGCGCTGCGGGCAGTGGAACATGGGGCAAAGGCAGTGATTGTATCCAATCATGGGGGTAGGCAATTGGATGGTGCGATCGCGTCGATTGATGCTCTTGCTGAAGTTGTTGCGGCTGTCGGCGATAAGGTTGATGTGCTTATGGATGGAGGGATTCGCCGTGGCACAGATGTCCTCAAAGCCTTAGCA
>NZ_JAVJRX010000166.1:0-26739 GCF_040219735.1 Coleofasciculus sp. G1-WW12-02
GGAGGGGCAACCATACCCCTCCACCCCCTAAAAAAGTATGCTTCTTAAACCGCTACCGCGTGTTCCTCCCTGGTCTAAAGCTTGCCCGATAAGCGAAGCGAAGGGACACAGGGTTTCCCACAACGAAGGAGTTTTTATGAACACCGTTGATGATAAAACCGTAGTTAAAGACTATTTCAACGCCACTGGATTTGACCGTTGGCGGCGGATTTACGGCGAGGGCGAGGTAAATAAAGTCCAACTGGATATCCGTAATGGACACCAGCAAACCGTCGATACTGTCCTAAGCTGGCTTAAGGCTGATGGCAATTTAGCCGAGTTATCTATCTGTGACGCTGGCTGTGGTGTGGGAAGTCTCAGCATTCCCCTAGCCAAAGCCGGCGCGAAAGTCTTTGCCAGTGATATCTCCGAAAAAATGGTGGGTGAAGCCAAGGAACAGGCACAAACTAGCTTGGAGAATTCTGACAATCTTAGCTTTGCCGTGCAGGATTTGGAAGACTTGAGCGGGAGCTATCACACCGTTATTTGTCTAGATGTGCTGATTCACTATCCCCAAGATAAAGCCGCGCAGATGATTTCCCATCTCGCCTCTCTAGCAGAATCGCGCTTAATTGTGAGCTTTGCTCCCAAAAACGTCGTATACAGTTTGCTCAAGAAAATTGGCGAGTTGTTTCCGGGTCCTTCTAAAACCACTCGTGCTTACCTACACCGCAGAGTGGATATTATCAAAATATTGGAGAGTAATGGCTTTTCAATTCAACGCACGGGAATGACCAGTACCCAGTTTTACTTTTCTTACCTCTTAGAAGCAACTAGAAATTCCGATTAACTTATCAGGTTCATCTGACAAAGCTCTGGCTCCCCTCTCAATCCCCATGCAAAAAACGCTCCCGCATCCGCTGGTCTCCCCCTTAAAAAGGGGGACGGAAGGGGGATATATAAGGGGGACGGGAGGGGGATTAAAAGAAGGGTAAGGGGGGATTGAGAGGGGCTGGGGGTGATGGCTAATTTTCAAGCAAACAAATCAGGATATTGATCCTTTGCCCACATCGGTAAACCTGCAGTTGGATTTTCGAGCTGACGGTTCAGTAGCTCAATAATATTGGGCATTTTACTTAACAAGTCAAAAACCACAATATTGCAATCTAATCCCTTAGAATCTGTAAATCCCCTGACATTTTTATCCAGTTCAAGATAAAACTTGGGATTTAATTCACTACCAAACCCGATAATGACAATCTTCAGTTCATCCTGACTTTTCAGTCTGGCACTGGTTGTCTGAATCAAGTTCAAAAACTTATCTCGGTCATCAAACTGACCATCTGTGTAAATGATAATAAACGCTTCCCGATTCGCCTCACGATTGGCAAACCATTGATTAATAACTTGCTCAAGTGTGGGTGTAATAAACGTGCTACTATCGGGCTGGTTTTCATCAAAGATGCTGGGAACCTGAGCTGTATCTTCAAGGTAGATGATTTTGTCACAGGGGCGATTCGGACTAAAAAAGGTTAGGGCAATTTCTTGACAAACCTTGTCCCCATCCAGACTGGTTTCATTGAGAATGCGATAGACATGCCCTTCAATGACTTCCGGTAAAACTTTCCAGCGAATATTATTATTAAATTCTGAATCTCTTCTCACCATTGACCCACTTTGGTCGATGAGCATGAAAACATCTCGGTTAAAAAGTTTTTTACTTGGCATACAGTCCCCTTTTTGAATAACGCCCGTATTTTTGGCTTCAATAATCGTTGCTTGATGCAAAATGGGCGGATTGCTCAGCGTAGCAGCCCTTTGTTTTTTGGGGCATTTTGCCGAGAGACCCGATATGAATAGTTTAATGGTTTTTGCCACCCGATTATAAATAGACATCTGAAGTCGCTACAGTCCATCGGTTGATCAATATTAATTGAATTAAGAATTGTTAAGTGTATTCAAGACATCACATATAGTTTATCTGTACTATTATGTAGGCAGTGCTGTAGGTTGGGTTGAGGTACGTAGGCGTGACGCGCAGCGATAGCGACGTAAGGAGCGTCAGCCTTCTCGTACTCCGTAGGAGAACCCGAAGGGTAGAGTAACCCAACGCCAGCAGGTTAACGTGAACATTATTTTCAAACTTGCCATGCTCCCTACGCAACGCAATAGGGATTGGAGATGAACATCTCGAATCCCTAGAAGTCTCTTAGCTCTATTCTAATGTGGAGTTAACCAATGATTTGTGCAGATGCTAAAGGCTTAGTTTAGCACCTATTTAACCAATTTAGGCATCAGGCTTTTTTATTGCGCTTGTGTAAACCGAAAGCACCTGCCATTGCCAGAGTCCCTAAGCTAAAGACGGTTCCCGGTTCAGGGACATTTTACAATACTGTTTTTCGATAAATATGTGGTATCTTAATCAATCATCTTAGTTCTAATAGTAGGGTTAACAGAACCTGTGTTCAGGTGCTAAAGTTCTTAACCTTTAGCACCTTCTGGGGAAATTTAGATATCAGGCTTTTTTGTTGCGCTTGCGTAAGCCTAGACCACCTGCCATTGCCAGAGTACCTAAGCCCAAGACGGTTCCTGGTTCGGGTACACTTTCTAACTGGAAGTCAACACCATCACCTGTACCTCGCGTATCATTACCCAACTTTAAGGTAATAAAGCTAACACCTTGCCAAGTTTGGGTATAGATATTTGCATTTTCTCCTTGGGGAACGGGATTTTCACCGCTGACTAATAGTCCATCGGTTTGAGCATCGGCGAAGAAGTCAGGAACACCAGTTGTGTTAGAAGACTCGGTATCGAAATATCGAACAGTTAGTCGGGGAATAATTTCAGTGAACACAAACTTGAACTTACCGACTTCCAATTGCCCGTTTTCTTCTTCTACTTCCGAGGGACGATACCAAAATCCTGGTGGAATTGTACCCACGTCTCCTGCTTGGAACTGGACGATGCCATAGTTATTAGCAGTGCTTAGATCGTCAACAAATAGGCGGCTGAATGTGCCATCTGGATTAGCTAAACTTTCTACACTTTCGATTAGATCAGGAAGCGTAACCGCTGGACCAACTAGACCACCAAGAGCATCAATATTCAGAAGCTCAACTTCACCTTCCTCTTGAGGAACCAAGGAAAAAGCTGAAGCCGAAGGTGCCATAAGCCCTACAGTGACCGTAGAGGCAGCAATTAGCGAGGCAACGGCAGTGGATTGACGGAAAAAAGTTGAGAGAGATTTCATGATCTTGTTTCCTGATAAAGTAGATTGACCTAGTTCTTGGCAAAACTTGGGCTAGCTTCTATAACTGCTTCTGTGATTTAGAGACTCAATAGCCATTTATTAACCCTCTCTTGACCCTTAGCGATTAAACTGTATTTTCGAGCAGTTGTTAGATTTCAGTTTTCCTCGTAGCTGCCAAGTGTTTTTATTCACTAACCAAATAATACCCCTATTTGAGCCGTTGTCTATAAAGTTTCGATAAATTAACGGTGAAGCTTGTGTAAAGAATTGGCGAAAAACGTCTTATACCCCATCGGTCAGTATAGAGATGTTCTCCCGCAACGTTTCTACACCCGGATTTCTCACCGAGATCAGCCCTTGGGCTTGTACAATCTAAATTGACCGTATAATCAGGGTTTCCACACTCTGCCTAAATTCTGGGTCGGTCAAAAAGGCTCGAAACCTACTCTTTGAGAAAGGTTCCGAGGAGTACGAGGGCAAAACTTGTGAGAAATGCAAATGAAAAAGATATCAAGGAAATATCAGAACACAATCGCATTGTTTACATACAGGAGATGGATGTTTTAAAGCGTTATTATAGTCTCGTTGAAAATCTCACTTACAAAAACCAAACAAAATGGCAATTATACAATAGCTTAATGTATCCAATATATGCAGATTTCAACCATAAAGTCTATCGTCAGTTTAAAGAAAAAATCCTCAACGGTGATACTGTTGAGTTACTTTTTCCCGTGCGGCTTGACCTAAACGTATAGATAATTCAGAATTATGTAATAATCGGGAGATGGCATCGGCAAGTTGGGTGGGGGCTTGGGGTTCTACCAGTAGCCCATTGACTTCCGCTTCCACAAGTTCTTTAACGCCACCTGAACCTGTGACAACAATGGGTAACTCCATCGCCATGGCTTCCATAATTGCCACACCTAAAGGTTCACGCAGACTGGCAAGGGCAAAGATGTGAGCGTCTTCTAAACAGGCTTTAACTGTATTTTCTCGCCACCAGAAAATGTGGGTTTGTCCGGGAAATTCGGGAAGCAGGTAACCAATACTCCGATTCATATTCGTTTTGAGTGGTGAGTTGTGTGTAGGGGCGGGTTTCACTATTTGAGCATGAGGACAAGGAAACAGGAAATAGGGAGTATCCAATTTAAATACATATCAGCTTACCTCACCCAGAGGTAACTCAATCTGCCCTGGCTAGGTATCTTTTTGACTCGAAAGTAATTTCACCAGAGATGTTAACCAATAGGAAAGAATCGATATCAAAACCATGAACCAGATTAGGGGATTCTTGGATTGGGTTCCCTCCTGCAAATTGGCGGGTAAAAACCAGGGTTGAGGGGATAAATCTTGCCAACTATCGCCCTCTACTAGGGTGGATAGACTGCGCCACACGCCAGCCTCTTGTAGGGTTTCTGGTTTCTTAATCCCTGTCACTACGATGAGAATACCTGGGGTTGGTGGTAAATGACAGGTTCGTAGTTCTTCGGCTAACTCCTGTCTCAGCGTCGCGATGTTCCGTCCGATTTTGGGGGTGAGAGTCGGCGGTTCACTGGATAGTTGCTGGGGATTTCGTACTACGGTAAGCAATCCCTGCATCTGTGGGAATGACACCTGAAAGCCATAGTTACCTCCTAAGCATACTGCTTGATTAAGTTGTGCCACTAGGGGGTGATACTCTTGGTCAATTAATGCAGATGCGGCTAAACTTCGCAGCAGGGGTTCGTCAGTCGTTGCACCCACCCAAGCCATGGCGATGCGGATTTGGCGGTCAAGAAAATCGACTCGTCCTTTGGGTTCAAGCCCTGTCAGTAGCAGCAGCAACTGGTTATCCACTAATCTTTCTAACACAACCGTTGGTGTTTCGCGATCGATTAAATGGGTTACTGTCAATCCGATAGGTGGCAATTTGGGTTGAATTGACCCATCGTTACCAACCTGTAGCCAACGGTAATCATAGTCTTGTTCAAAGCCGCGACTCTGGATATAGATATCCATCAGTTTATTCCTATTTGTAAAATAGTTTTGATTTGTATAGACAAATGACAAATTCTAAAGTGTTAACAACGATTTACCTTGTAGAACAGCAAATCCTCTGTTTGTTTTGCATCCTTGAGCAAATTGCTCTACCGCTTGCTTGAGTTGAGCATCAGGGTTGAAAACTTCCCGAACGATGTTAAACATTGACCAATTGCGATTTTGAATGTAAACTTTTAACAGGAATCGCAATAGATACCGCAGCAACTGATCACTATCTTGGGGACTATATTTAGCATTAAAACTCGTCTTGCGAAAATAAAATCGGGGTTGATTAAGATTTTCTACCTCGATTTTCAAGAACACCACACAGCCAACGGTTTGCACCGGAGTCGTCACCACGGCAATTTTATCAGCTCGTCTTGGCTCTTGAAAAAATTCCAGTAACGGTGCATATTTTTCTTGAATCTGTTTAATCAGATTGTTGGCAGACACTTCATCTTGCATATAAGTTTCACACTTGACAGGAGCCAAAATGACTAACTTGGGTTCATCCAACTTTTGGTATGCTGTTTTAAACAATGTCATAATCTCATCTGGCTTATTTCTCACCTCATGCCATCTGCCATTGAGTTCCATCAGCGCTGGCGTATCAATTGCCACAATAACCGCTGCACATTCTCGCAACATCTTCTGCACAAATCGCCTCCCCGCCACATCACTGGGTAAAATATAGCCGCCGGGATAATCGCGAAACTGAAGCCGCAGGTAATCTTTTTTATCATTTAACCCTAAATCAAAACGGTAAGACGGTAACGATTCAGGTCCAGCAACGGCTAAGGTTCCCCGAATTCCTTTGGTGCGTTCATCGGCTTTAAATTCGTAGGTTAAACTTTTGAGTTGGGCGAGATATCGTTCTAGAATTGCCGCTGTTTCAATATCGGGTTTTAATTGCAGATTGGCTTGACGACTGGTTGCCTCAAATTGCTCATACATTGAGGTTAATAATGTGGTTTTACCAACTCCACTGGCACCTAGCATGGTTATATTGAGTTCTTTAGGCATCTTTCTCCATCCTTTGGGTAGAGACGCGCCATAACACGTCTGTAGGGGCGGGTTTAGGGATTAATATTGATTCTTGTCTTAATTTTTATACAAAACCCGCCCTTAATTTTAATATAATTTTCAACAACTCTGTGTATCTCATGTAGGATGTAGGGGCAGTCGCCAGACTCCAGTTCTTATGAAAGCGGATTGCTTTTTTTGAATCGCCACCCGGAAGCGAAGACAGCGCTCGCTACGAACGGCGAAGACAGCGCTCACTACGAACGAATTGATCGCGCGAATTCTCAATTAATTTAAGAACTGGAGTTCTTTGAGCGAGTTAGTCGCTATGGCTTGATCGACTAACGATAGCCACTGCTGACGATCATCGCCTTCTTGATTTTCACCAAACTCCTTCGACCAAACTTGAGCTTTTTCTTGAAAGAGAAAGATTTGCCATTCATTCTTGACATCTTTTGCTCGCAAAACCTGATCGACAAACTCTTCAACCTCAGCAAACGCCGCTTGACCGGGTTCTCCGTAAAAATTCTCTAAGGCGTGTTGACATTTAAACACAGCTTCTTCTTGCAAGGTTTCTAAATAGGTTAAAGTTTCCTTTGCTTTAATTTCCCGCGACTCTGTGGCATTTGAGGGAGATAAGCGAAGATTGGTTTTATCAGGATTGAGATTATCTAAGTGGGGGCGAATCCGATAATGAAAGTTGGCTTTATAGGACATTTCAAAATTCGACAGCGTTTGGAAGGCGTGCTTGAGTCGAACTAGATTATCAGGAATGATTTCTGCCATAGCTCTAAGAAAGGCTGAGCCTCTACCTGGTGTAAGTTCTCCTAACTGTCCTTGATTTATCAGTACCTCCGTCACCTGAAACTTTGCCTGTTCCACATATTCTTTTAACCCCATGTCCATAGCGTGGAAATGGCGGGTGAGATGATTGCGGATTTCATGGAGGTATTTGGCGTAGGTGGTTTGCCAATCCCCTTCTTCAAACCGTCGGGCAATAATTTCGTTCAGGGGTTCCTCCGTGGGAAGTCCGGTATCGCTTTTGCAGGTTTGGATAATCGATTCAACCTGTTGTTTAAAGATATCTTGTTCATCGCGATCCTTGGCGATATCCAGGTGATCTAATAATTCTTCCAGCCCTCGCGTTAGATTTGCCCAAAGTTTGTTGAATAGGCGCAAAAATTTGGCTTGTTCATTAAGATCGTCCACAATTAATCCGCCTGACAAAACTAGACGGGCTTTTTCCAGTTCGTCATTAATTGAGATTTGCAGTTTCTTGAGTTTTTTCTGGTAAATACGGGCATGTTGCTCGTCTAAATAGGTGATGTTATTTGCCAGATAGTTGAGAACTAAATCAAGAATCCCATTGGTTTCCTCTGGATTAGCACAATCGGCAATTTGGCAGCGGATGACATCAATATGTTTATCGTGAATACTGATTTGATGTTTCTGACAGGCTTCCAGGTTGTCATCGGTTCCGGTGACGTGGTTGAGAATCATAAATGAGCGATTCTCTAGATTATTTAATGCCTCGGCTGCGGTATTATATAAATCCGTATCCCGTTTTTCCCATCCATAACGGAGTCTATCGGGACGGCGAATAAAAATTACTAAATCCACCTCTTGTCCGATGGTTTCCAGGATGAGTTTTTCATCGCCTAAGCGTGTATCTCCTAAACCGGGTACATCCACTAAGGCAATTTTACCGACATCGGAATTTTTGAAGGGACAAAATATTTTAACTTCGCGAACGGCTAAATGATCAAAGGTAATTAATTCGCCTTGGGGAAAGCGGCGTTGGGCGACATATTCATGAATCCGTTCTTTGGGAATGGGGGGAAGTTTTCGGGGTGCGCCAGACAGGAGTAAGTGTCTGTACATGGGTAAGTGTTTATGATAATCTTCTTTGAGATGTTCATACATTGAGTTTTTGGTCGCATCACTTCCCGAAAATTCCGGTAATGTTCCGGCAAATTCGTCTATGGTTTTGGGAGGATCAGCTAAGTCTAATTCCTGATAGTAGGGCTGAATGACTTCTTGTAAAAAAGTCTGTTCAGAATGAACGGTTACCTCGGCGTAGGTGTCTCCGGGTTGATGATAAATGGTGCTGCGAACAGCGGTACAAGCGCCGCCTCGGAGGGCGGGAATTTCATCATCGGTGAGTCCACTGATACTTTGGAGGAAGGTACTTTTCCCTTGACCCATGAGTCCAACGACGCCAATATTTAAGGTATGGCGGGAGAAGCGATGCCGAAGTTGATGCAGTTGATCCAGTTGCGTGCTAATCTGTAAGCGCAATGGGGAAAAGTCGATTTTGCTGAGGCGATCGCACACTTCGGGTTCGTCTAGTTTGTCCTGTAAGATATGACGCCGTTGATCTAGGGAGCGGAGCAAGTCAGTCAGATTTCTCAGATGTTCCTCGACATCGGCAATACTCTGAACTAAGGGTTGGCGTTGTTCTATAATTTTGGCTATGGTTTCGGCGCGATTAGACATGATAGCGATTAGACATAATAGTTAATTGGGCGGTTGTAGACGCGGAGAAATCGCTGGGCGGTTAGAAACCGCAGCTACACAAACAAAACCCGCCTACGCGGGTTTCCCCACCCCTAGTTTTTTCTCTTTCCTTGTCAAGTGTAAGGCTATCCATACATGGTAGCGCGATCGCACAGCTAGGTTAAATGATATTTCGGTTCCGATCAAGCCGGGAGACTGACTCACGATGAGGCGTTATACCACTATAGAGGATTGTGCGATCGCGTGGCTGGGCAAGTTGGTAATGGGGTTAAGATTAAGGAAATGAGGTTCCTCTGTTTTAAGTATGCTAAAATAACCCTAAATTTACGATAAATTAAACCCTAAAAAATTGCCTTTAAAAAGACCTAACTTGAGGATTGCTAAGCGTGCCACGCCCAAAAAAGAGTAGCAGTAAAACGAAGGGGAACAGCGCAAAAACCAGCAATGGCGCTACATTAGGCTTTGAACAAACCCTGTGGACAGCAGCAGATAAACTACGCGGTCATCTTGATGCGGCAGAATACAAGCACGTTGTCCTAGGGTTAATCTTCCTCAAGTATATTTCTGATGCGTTTCAGGAACTCTACCAGAAACTAGAGCAAGAAGAATATGCTGACCCCGAAGAACGGGATGAGTATATCGCTGAGAACATTTTCTGGGTTCCTCAACAGGCGCGGTGGTCCCATTTACAGAAGCACGCCAAGCAGCCGACGATTGGTCAATTCGTTGATGAGGCGATGGAGGCGATTGAAAAAGAGAACCCATCCCTTAAAGGCGTACTGCCTAAAGACTACGGTAAACCTGCCCTGGATAAGCGACTCTTGGGAGAACTCATCGACCTGGTGGGAACCATTGGCTTAGGCGATGAGGAGAACCGCTCTAAGGATATCTTAGGGCGAGTTTATGAGTATTTCCTGGGTCAGTTTGCCAGTGCGGAAGGGAAAAAAGGAGGACAGTTTTACACGCCGCGCTGTGTGGTGCAGGTGTTGGTGGAGATGATTGAACCCTACAAAGGGCGGATTTATGACCCCTGCTGTGGTTCTGGGGGAATGTTTGTCCAGTCGGAAAAATTTGTCGAGGCGCACGGGGGACGAATCGGGGATTTATCGATTTATGGGCAAGAGTCCAACCCGACAACCTGGAAGCTGTGTAAGATGAATTTGGCGATTCGGGGGATTGATGGGAATTTGGGTTCCCGTAATGCGGATAGTTTCCACAGTGACTTGCATAAAGACTTGAAGGCTGATTTTATTCTGGCGAATCCTCCCTTTAATATGAGCGATTGGGGTGGGAAAGGCTTACAGGATGATACCCGCTGGTACTATGGCACACCTCCGGCGGGAAATGCTAATTATGCCTGGGTGCAGCAGATTATTCACCATTTATCCCCCCATGGTATCGCTGGATTTGTCTTGGCGAATGGGTCAATGAGTTCTAATCAGTCGGGAGAAGGGGAGATTCGCAAGACGATTGTAGATGCGGATTTGGTTGATTGTATGGTGGCGTTACCGGGGCAGTTGTTTTATAACACGCAGATTCCCGCTTGTTTGTGGTTTCTCACCCGGAATAAACAGGGCGGGACGTTTCGTAACCGCACCGGGGAGACATTATTTATTGATGCGCGGAAGCTGGGGGTATTGATTGACCGCGTACATCGGGAATTGACCGAGGATGAGATAAACCGGATTGCTCAAACCTACCATGCTTGGCGGGGTGAGAAAGACGCGGGGGAGTATGAGGATGTGCCGGGATTTTGTAAGAGTGCCAAGTGGGAAGAGATTAAGGCTCATGGCTATGTTCTCACGCCGGGGCGGTATGTGGGAGCAGAGGAAATTGAGGAGGATGATGAGCCGTTTGCGGAGAAGATGGAACGGTTGACGGCGACGTTAGCGGAGCAGTTTAGTCTGAGTGCCAAACTAGAAAAAGATATTCGGGACAATCTCAAGGGGTTAGGGTATGGGGGCTAGATTTACGAAAAGGGAGGTGAAACGGCAATGGTGACGCTGCAATTGAGACAAATTACTGTACCACCTGGACATCGGGTGTTGTTTGAGCAGGTGAGTTGGTCGGAGTTTGAAGCGATTTTAGCGGAATTGGGAGAGCATCGCTTAACCCGAGTGGCTTATTTCAATCGCACTTTGGAGATTAGGATGCCGTTACCGGAACATGAAAAACCCAAAATTATTATTGGGGATTTATTAAAGATTTTACTAGATGAGTTAGATATTAATTGGGAGCCGTTCGGGTCAACGACGTTTAAGCGGCAAGATATGATGGCGGGGATTGAACCCGATGATTGTTTTTATATCCAAAATTATGCTCGAATGATTGGCAAAGAACGTCTGGATTTAACGGTAGACCCGCCGCCCGATTTGGCGATAGAAATTGATGTAACGTCTAAGACACAATTGAGTGCGTATGAGGTGTTAGGGGTGCCGGAAATCTGGCGTTATCAAAATCACAGATTGCAGATATATGTGTTGCAGTCGGGAACGTATGTTGAGTCGGCGATTAGTCCAACCTTTCCTAATTTTCCCGTGATTGAGGGAATTTCTCAGTTTTTAGAGATGGGGCGAGTATCGGGAACGTCTCAGGCGTTAAGGGCGTTTCGGCGATGGGTGAGGGAGAGGGATAGTAAGCTATTTGAATAGGACTTATGCAAAGGCTCTATATGTAGGGTGTGTTAGCGTAGCGTAACGCACCTTAACCAACTCGGAGATAAAAGAATGAGGTGTGTAATTTGTAAGCATGGCGAAACACAAGCGGGTTTGGTGACTGTGACTCTAGAACGAGACGAAAGTATTGTGATTATCAAGCGAGTACCAGCAGAGGTTTGTGATAATTGTGGGGAGTATTATCTGAGTGATTTGATTACAGAGCAGGTACTACAACGAGCAGAGGTGGCTGTGAATAATGGGATAGAGGTAGAAATTATCCGCTATGCAGCATAAAAAGCTTTAGCCGCTATGCTTGTTTCGGGAGCCAGAGGTGGAGGGTTATGCTAATTTCGTTGTGTTGGCTGAGTCGGATTTAGTCGCACCTTTGGCGTTTTCTGATTGTCAGGTGTCGGTGGAGGATTTGCTCAGGAGGAGTGTAGGGTAGGGTTGAGAGTGAGGGAAGATGCAACAGTTGAGGGCGAAGTTGGAGGAACAGTTGAGGGAGTTGATGCGGTTGGAGAAAGAGAGTTGGTTGAATCTGGAGGAGTTCGGGTATGGCAGATAGAATACCTCTGTCAAAATTATGTGAGGCAATTGTTGATTGCGAACCTAAAACGGCTCCTACACAGTCTTGGGGTATTCCTTCTATTCGCACAACAAATATCAAAAACGGCAGAATAGATTTTGAAAATGCCAACCGTCTTTCTGAAGAAACCTACAAAATATGGACTGCGCGGCTTGAACCAAAACCAGGAGATTTAATATTAGCGCGTGAAGCGCCAGTTGGAGAAGTTGGTATTATTCCATCTAATCAGAGGGCTTGTTTAGGTCAACGTACAGTATTAATTCGTACAAACGAACAAAAAATTAACTCACGTTATCTTCTCTACTTGCTATTAACGCCAGAAATGCGACATGAGATGTCGTGTAGGGCTGAAGGTTCAACTGTACCCCATCTAAATATGTCCGACATTCGAGGTTTGGAAATTCCAGAACCTCCACCACTTCCAGAACAAAAAACGATCGCGCATATCCTCGGCACTCTAGACGACAAAATCGAGCTGAACCAGCAGATGAACCGGACACTGGAAGCGATCGCGCGGGCAATCTTCAAATCCTGGTTTGTGAACTTTGACCCCGTTCGCGCCAAGATGGAGGGTAGACAGCCAGTAGGAATGGACGCTGCAACGGCTCACCTTTTCCCTGATTCGTTTGAAGATTCGGCACTAGGGAAGATTCCGAAGGGGTGGGGAGTAGGGACTCTTGCTGATATTGCAAAAAATCCGCGTTGTGGAATCAAGCCTGAAAGCATCACTTCAGATACACCCTATATTGGTCTTGAACATATGCCACGTCGAAGTATTGCGTTATCAGACTGGGGGAACGCAGCAGATATTGCCAGTAACAAATTCAAGTTTTATCAAGGCGACATCCTCTTTGGAAAACTGCGCTCTTACTTTCATAAAGTAGGAGTTGCAGCAATAGACGGTATTTGCTCAACTGATATTTTAGTTGTTAGTCCTAAATCTCCAGAATGGTTTAGTTTAGTTCTGTCTTACGTCTCAAGTACTGAATTTATAGACTACACAGATGCTACTTCGACAGGAACTAGAATGCCAAGGACTAACTGGCAAGGACTAACTGGCAAGATATGTCAAAGTACGAAATTGTAATTCCACCGCAAGAGTTGGCGAAAGTTTTGACTCAACAAGTGTTAACAATGATAGAGAAGATTCGAGTTAATATTTTTCAATCCCGCACCATCGCCACCATCCGCGACACCCTACTCCCCAAACTCCTATCCGGCGAAATCCGAGTCAAAGAAGCCGAGAAAATAGTAGAGGATATGATATGAAATATTCCCTAGAAACATTAACAGACAATCAACTCATGGTTTTATATCATCAACCGATTGGAGAACAAACAACAAAGGTAAGCTAATGCCAGAACTTAGCCATTTTTTAGGCATCATCATTAGAACCCATCGCACCCTTGGAGTAAAAAATGCTCAAAGATATTGTATCTGTTAAACCCCTAGAAAATTATCAACTTTACCTCAAATTTGAGGATAACCAAGAAGGAATTATTGATATCAGCCAGTTAATCGATTTTACCGGAATTTTTGCTTCCTTACAAGACTTAACCTACTTTGCTCAAGTCAAGGTTAATCCTGAATGGGGGACAATTTACTGGGAAAATGGAGCTGATTTAGACCCAGATGTTTTATACGCTATGATAACAAATCAACCAATTCCGGATTCTAAAAAAGTATCGTTGAAATCATAAATTGCTCAATGAAACGTTTTAACCCGATACCTTAAATTATCCGTAACGACAATCTGGTTAAACCGAAAAATAGATAACCAATTCCAATTTATTACTCTAATTTCCAATAAGGAGTGACAGTCTCATGCTCGAACTTTACCAGCGCGTCGTCCTATCTCGCAACATCCCAGACCATAACCTAAAAAAAGGTGATGTTGTCACCTTAATTGATTACGTTCCTCATCCTAGCGGTGGTGAAGACGGTTATATTCTAGAAGTCTTTAACGCCGTTGGTGAATCGATTGATGTAATTACTGCCCCAATGTCCGCTGTTCAACCCTTAAAAAACAATGAAATTCTCAGTGTTCGTTCTTTAGCCGAGGTAAGTTAATCAAAATTGCCAAGCCTTTAACCCTAACTCTTGATTTCACCCTCAACAAATCATGGTAAAATTCACTGAATCCGATGTCGAACAAGCCACCCTCGACTGGCTAGAAAGCTTAGGCTACACCCCCCTCAACGCCAGCGAAATCGCCCCCGACGCCCCCAACTCTGAACGCCAAACCTACGCCGATATTGTATTAATTGACCGCCTCCGTTCTGCCCTACAAACCATCAACCCCACCATCCCCCCCGACGCTATCGAAGACGCCATCAAAACCGTCACCCGCACCCATACCCCCAGCCTGTTTGAAAACAACCGCCGCTTCCACAAACTCCTCACCGATGGCGTCGATGTCGAATATCAAGCCGAAAATCGCACCATTTACGATAAAGTCTGGCTAATCGATAGTACAAACCCCGACAATAACGACTGGCTAGCCGTCAATCAACTTTACGTTAAAGAAAATAAAACACCTCGGATTCCCGATGTCGTCATCTTCATCAACGGCTTACCTTTAGCCGTAATCGAACTCAAAAACCCCACCGACGAAAACGCCACCCTAAAAGGCGCATTTAACCAACTGCAAACCTATAAAAACGACATCCCCAGCCTATTCCCCTACAACGAAATCCTACTTATATCCGACGGCACCGAAGCCAGAATTGGCACCCTCACCGCCAACTGGGAATGGTTCATGCCCTGGCGCACTATTGATGGCGAAACCATCGCCCCCAAAGGTAGCGCCGAACTGGAAATTATCATCAAAGGCATCTTTGCCAAACACCGCCTTCTCGACTTAATCAAAAACTTCATCGTCTTTGAAGTAGACGGCGATACCATCACCAAAAAAATAGCAGGATATCATCAATTCCATGCCGTCAACAAAGCCATCACCAAAACCCTCACCGCCACCACCCCAGAGGGCGATAGACGAGTCGGCGTCATCTGGCACACCCAAGGTAGTGGTAAAAGCCTTACCATGGCATTCTACGCCGGAAAAATCATCCAACATCCGGACATGGAAAACCCTACAGTAATCATTCTCACCGATAGAAACGACCTAGACGACCAACTCTTTACCACCTTTTCCGCCTGTTCCGACTTACTCCGCCAAACCCCAGTTCAAGCCGAAAATCGAGAACACCTCCAACAACTCCTCCAAGTCGCCTCCGGTGGCGTTATCTTCACCACGATTCAGAAATTCGCCCCCGAAAAAGGCACAAAATATAAACAACTTTCCCCCCGTCATAATATTATCTTTATCGCCGATGAAGCCCACCGTTCCCAATACGGACTCAAAGACCAAGTTAAAAACAAAAACACAGAAGACGCCTACATTTCCTACGGTTTCGCCAAACACCTGAGAGACGCCCTCCCCCACGCCTCCTTCATCGGCTTTACCGGAACCCCTATTGAATTAGGCGATAAAAACACAAAAGCCATTTTCGGCGACTATATCGATACCTACGACATCCAACAAGCCGTAGAAGATGAAGCCACCGTTCCCATCTACTACGAAGCCCGAATTGCCAAACTCAACTTAAACGAATCCGAACGCCCCAATATTGACCCGGAATTTGAAGAACTCACCGAAGACGAAGAACAACTCAGCAAAGAGAAATTAAAGAGTAAATGGGCAAGACTCCAAGCCCTAGTTGGTGCCGAACCCCGCATCAATCAAGTCGCCCAGGATATAGTCCACCACTTCGAGAACCGCCAAGCTTCCATCCAGGGTAAAGCCATGATTGTCGCCATGAGTCGGGATATCTGCGCCGAACTCTACAACGCCATTATCCACCTTCGCCCCTCATGGCACGATGAAGACGATGATAAAGGCACCATCAAAGTCGTCATCACCGGTTCCGCCGCCGATGACGCCAAACTCCAACCCCACATCCGCAGTAAAAAGCGCCGCAAAGACCTTGCCAAACGCTTCAAAAACCCCGATAATAATATCCTAAAACTGGTGATCGTCCGGGATATGTGGTTAACTGGATTTGACGCCCCCAGCCTCCATACCCTCTACATCGATAAACCCATGCAGGGACATGGACTCATGCAAGCCATCGCCAGAGTCAACCGCGTCTTCAAAGACAAACCCGGTGGCTTAGTCGTCGATTACCTGGGCATCGCTGACCAACTCAAACAAGCCCTAAACCACTACACCGAAGGCGATAGAAACAATACAGGCATCCCCACCGACACCGCCCTAGCCATCTTGCAGGAAAAATACCAAGTGGTCAAAGCCCTGTATGGCAGCTTCGACTACTCCCAATTCTTCAATGGTACTCCCGGTGAACGCCTCTCGGTTATCCCCGCCGCCGTCAACCATATCTTAGAATTAGAAGACGGCAAACAACGCTATATCAAAGCCGTCACCGAACTCTCCAAAGCCTTTGCCCTCACCAGCAGCTTAGATGAAGCGATCGCGATTCGGGATGAGGTCGGTTTTTTCCAAGCAATCAAAGCCGCGATGCTAAAGCATACCACAACCAGCGGCAAAAGTCCAGAGGATTTAGACGCCGCAGTACGGCAAATTGTCTCCAAAGCCGTAGCATCAGAACAAGTCATCGACTTATTCGCCGCCGCTGGCTTAAAAAATCCCGACATTTCCATCCTCTCCGACGACTTCCTCGACGAAGTACGCGACTTACCCTACAAAAACCTCGCCCTAGAAGTCCTACAGAAACTGATCAACGACGAAATCAAAACGCGATCGCGCCGTAACCTCGTCCAATCCCGCTCCTTTGCCACCATGCTAGAAAATACCATAAAACGATATCAAAATCGCTCCATTGAAACCGCCCAAGTAATCACAGAACTGATTGAACTCGCCAAAGACATCCGCGACGCCCAAAACCGGGGAGAGAACCTCGGCTTAACCGACGACGAAATCGCCTTCTACGACGCCCTAGATATCAACGATAGCGCCGTACAGGTACTCGGAGACGACACCCTCAAAACCATTGCCCGTGAACTGGTGCAAGCCGTGCGCCGGAATGTTACTATCGACTGGACTGTCAAAGAAAGCGTTCGGGCAAAACTGCGAACCCTAGTCAAGCGGCTGTTACGCAAATACGGCTATCCACCCAACAAACAAGAAAAAGCCACCGTAACCGTACTCCAACAAGCCGAACTCCTCTGTAAAGATTGGGCAGCTTGAGGACACTTGCCATTAAACTGATTCATTTATCGTAATCTGTAAGGGCACGGCAATGCCCATCCGTGTCAACTTAGAGTGAAAAGCTTTCCCTGTGAGAGTTGGAGTCTCGTTGCCAATTCCTTAACCCCCCTTAATCCCCCCTTACTAAGGGGGGAAACCTTAGCCCAGTTGCCTCCCGGTTCCCTCCCGGTTCCCTCCCCTTGATAAGGGGAGGGTTAGGGTGGGGTTGATTTGGGGAGGGTTTAACCCGATTCATTTATAAAATAGGGAGACTGTCGCTATTCTATCGCCACCTATGCCCCTTTGCATTAACCCCACCTGCCCAAAACCCGACACCTCAGAGAATGAGCATCAGCGCTTCTGTCAAAGCTGTGGCTCAGAATTGCTGCTGAATGGGCGTTATCGGGTGATGCGCCTGATTAGTGATAAGAGTGGCTTTGGCAATATCTACGAAGTCTACGAAGGAAGTACACCGAAAATCCTAAAAGTTCTCAAGGATCATCTCAACCAAGACGCCAAGGCGGTGGAACTGTTTGAACAAGAGGCGGTGGTGTTAGGGCGACTGAATCATCCGGGTATTCCTCAAGTTGATAGTTCGTTCCTCTATCAGACGCGGAATGGGTTGGGATTGCACTGCTTGGTGATGGAAAAGATAGACGGACCCACCTTAGAGCAGTGGTTAGAACAACAGCACAATCGACCCATTTCTGAAGCGCAAGCGATCGCGTGGTTAAAACAGCTTGGGATTATTCTACAGCTTATTCATGATCAGCAGTACCTGCATCGGGATATTAAACCCTCTAATATTATGCTTCGCCCCGATGGGCAGTTGGTGTTAATTGATTTTGGTACAGCGCGAGAAGTTACCCGCACCTATCTAGCTAAAGTGGGCGCTGGTGGCGGGATTACGGCGATTATTTCATCGGGGTATACCGCCCCGGAACAAATGAATGGGGAAGCCGTGAGACAATCAGATTTCTTTGCCTTGGGACGTACTTTCGTCTTTTTGTTAACCGGACATCATCCCAGCCAGTTGTATGATGCTCAAACGGATACATTAAACTGGCGGAATCACACCACCGGGATTTCCCCAAACCTGTTGCAGTTAATCGATGAGTTGATGGCGCGACAGGTTCGCGATCGCCCGCCAACAGCCCAAGCTATTTTACAACGCCTGGACGCCTTAGAGCATCAACCCGCCACATTGACCGAAACCCTGAAAGTGGGAGTCGCTCCCCTCCCTCAACCCGAACCCGCCCCAGAACGCCACTCTGGGCGCTGGCAAGTGGTGATTTTAGTGTTAGCAATACTGGTTATTTTAGGGATTGGAATTATCGGTTCAGGCGGGTTAAATTCCCAATGGGTTTGGATATTTACCCCAGCGCAAGCACCGCAAAGAAAGGGAGATGTGGATTATTTTCCTTACGTTGAAGGAACTGATAGTGAAGGGAGAACCGCTGAATTTAGTGTCGCGGTACTTTCACGGGAATATAAATGGAAACTGGGGAGTACGTTTCAAGTCAACTATAATCAACAAATTATCCCCATTGATGCGTTACGGTCAAATTTGGAGGAGGAAGGGATACAGCGCCTGATGGAAAATCCCAGTGAAATTATTTCCGTGGGAACCGCTTCCTGTGAGGGAACACCAGTAGGAGAAGAACAGCGAGCCTTTAGACGCGCCGAGCAAATCCAACTGTTAGCCAAAAAGTTATTTCGGGATGTTCCATCTGTAGAAAACTATCGCCTATTAAATCTGGGTCAATTTAACCGAGACGATTGTTTACCGGATCAAGATGCTACGTCGTACCAGCGTAGTATTATTATTATTGGCGTGAAGAATAAAACCCCCGGTGTAATTGTAGATGAAGCCTTGCGATCGCGCTTAGAAAACACACCCTTTGGGGATTTTCGCCTAGAGGATTACTCCCTGGGTTCGCCTGAGCGGTTTCAAACCATATCCAGTCAGCTAGAGATACCAGAGATACCAGAGACACCAGAGATACCAGAGATACCGGAAACACCAGAGATACCGGAAACACCAGAGACACCGGAAACGCCAGAAATACCAGAGACACCAGAGACACCGGAAACGCCAGAGATACCGGAATTGTAGGGTAGCAAAACCATGTCATCGAGGGTGGCGAAGGGTTAAAACTCAAAACTCAAAATTCAAAACTCAAAACTATTGTAGGTTACTGTTTTCTTGAGCTAAGCTGCGACAGGAGAGCAAGTGAAGAGGTTAGCAGTCAATGGCAAATGAAGAACATGGGGCTCTACTCAAACAAGGCGTAGAAACCTGGAATCAGTGGCGGGAGGAGAATCCGCAACTCGTACCCGATTTGAGTCAGTCGGAGCTAAGCAGAGCTAATCTGAATGAGGCAAACTTTAGTGGGGTGAACCTCCAGAATGCTGATTTGAGAATGGCAAATCTCACTGATGCGAATCTCCAAGGTGCGGATCTCAGTGGCGCAGATCTGCGGGGTGCTAACCTGAGAGGGGTTAACCTAAATCAAGCCAATCTAACGGGTACGGATTTAAATGGAGCCTATTTAACCCTAGTTAATTTTATTGACGCTAATCTTACGGCTGTTAACCTGAGTGAAGCGAATCTGAGAATTGCTAACCTCAGTGGTGCTAATTTGAGTGAAGCGAATCTGAGAATTGCTAACCTCAGTGGTGCTAATTTGAGTGAAGCGAATCTGCGGATGGCAAATTTAAGTGAAGCGAATCTGCGGATGGCAAATCTCAGTGAAGCTAACTTAGAAAAAACCCAAGTCTTATCGGCGAACTTCAACAAAGCGATCTTAACAGGAACCTGCTTGCAAGAGTGGCAAATCGACAGCACCACCAACTTAGATGAAGTAATTTGTGATTATATTTACTTGCAAACGGGTCAACAAAAACGCTATCCCAATCAGGGAACTTTTACGCCGGGAGAGTTTACTGAGTTATGGCGTCAGCATCTCAACACGGTTCAAGTAAAAGTGAGTCCGGAGGTTACCCAAGTTCAAGATTCTCCAGTCCAACAAACGAATGCAGTCGTCGCCAGTGTACCAGAAGTCAAAGTCGAAATCCAACAGCCACACCAACCTCCAGTCAATTACACCGCAACGGCTGGCGCACCGGAGATTAAAGTTGATATTCAACCACCTGTTTATCACAGTGTAATGCCTAGGGTTTCAGAGGGAGCAGATAACAGTTCCCAGCCTCCTTCCCCAAGCGACAGCACGATTATCCAACCTAATCTACAACAGGCGGTATCTGAAGTTCACCGACTTCTAGAACAACTGGATCAGGATCTCTCCGAACCAAAATGGTCAGAAGTCGCCGCAGAGATTCAGCAACTTTTGCACGAATTGACTCAAACTTGTCCGACAAGAACACCGTTAGAAAAAGTGATTGCTGTTGCTGCGGCGATTAAACAGATTGAGAGTAATCCTCCACTAAAAGTCAAGGTTATAGAAGCGGTACAAAGTGCTGGAATTGCCCGACTACAAGAGTACATCGAGCATCCTCTAAGTAAGATTTTACTGCCTGCGATCGCAGAATGGAACTAAGTGGGTTTGTAGTAAAGGCTAAAGCATTTAGATTTTGTTGGGTTTCGTTCCTCAACCCAACCTACTGGCTTGACACAGCTAAAATTGTGGAATAGATCTTACCATTGAATCGGGCGCACGCCATGCGCCCCTACGGTTTCCGGGCGTAATTCTAATTCATCAAATAAGGTGTGCCACGCCACTACAAATGGGTACAAATTTGACATACTCCCTTTTACCCCTCCCTAACCCTCCCCTTACCAAGGGGAGGGAACTCGAACGACTTTGGTTTGGGGATTAAGAAAACAATTTTAGATAAAAATTGGACGCATAACTTTGAGAACTTCATGCTTGAGTTTAGCAAATAGGGTCATCGGTCGAGTTTCTATGGAGACATAACCCGTCATTCCCGGTTTCATGGGATTCGTGTCATCATTAGTAATCGAAAGTCGTACTGTCCATATAGGTTTAATTTGGTTTTCATCGGATTGGAGGGCTGAGGAACTATTTTCCACCGCCGTGGTATAAGGTTGCAGTTCTCCTTGTTTATAGAACTTAACTTTATCTCCTCTGAAGATAAACTTTTCATCTTCTTGGCGAATCTTGGCAATGACGGTTAAGTCAGATAAATCAACAATTTCCATGATTTTTTTACCCGCAGAATGCCAAGTATTTTTCAGCAAGTCTAAGTCTTCGGTAATGATAGTTCCCGTTGTATCCGCGACTAAAATAAGTTGCTCTCGCCGGGATAATTGGCGCTGAACTTCTGCGGTTAATTCTTCGATTTGACGCTGACGATCCTTAACCACAATTTGGGCGGCGTTAAGATTTTCTTCAACCGAAACTCTGGCGGCGGTGGCGGCGTTTAATTCAGCTTGGGCGCGGGTTAATTGATCGTTAATTTCTTTGACAATGGATTGAATTTGGGCTTGTTTTCTGCTAATTAAACTGGTGAGTTCAGCCAGTTCAGCTTGGCGGCTATAAGTATCATCGAGAAGTTCATCAACACGAATCGCCGGAATCACTGAACTCCCCGCTTCTTGGTTCACAGCTTTAATCGTTTTCAGACGCTGCTGGCGAATTGTGAGACTAGCAGAAAGTTGTTCTTTTTTCTGGTAAAGTCCTTCAATATCCCGTTCTAATGCTTGAATTTGGGGTGGAGAATTTCCTTGATGAATGCTAGCAAGTTCGTGCTGAACTCTATTAGCGGCTTGACGGGCATTGTCTTCTAAGACTAGCATTTCAGCATGGTTCGCCCGTAAATCTTCGACTAATCGCAAGGCGTCTTGTAAGGCGGATTGAGCTTTTCCCAGTTCAGTTTGGGCGTTTGCGATCGCGCTTTCGATCTCCTGGCTTTCTAATTGTACGAGTTTATCACCTTTGTGGACAGGTTGATTCGGTTTTACATAGATTTCTTTAATCACACCAGCCACTTTTAAGGTAACATCTTGGCGGGCGTTTGAGGTAGAGGTGATATCTGCTTCTCCGCGTACTGAGTGAGGGAATTCGGGGATAAAGGTAACGTATCCGACACCTGCGATAATTGCGGTAATTAGGAGCCATTTTTTCAGGTTAACAGATGCTCGTTTTTCCGGTTTTGGCAAAGCCGGGGAATCTGAAGCTGGTTGTACCGGGGGTTTAGGTTGTGGCGGCACAACTTTCAGTTGATTTTGACGAGAATTAATGGAAGTATTCATGATGAAATAATCCTGAATTTAATTTTCCTGTAGGGGCGGGGGTCATTATTATCATTTATTCCCTCACCCAGAGGCAACAATAATTTAGATGTTCTGTAGGGGCGGGTTTCACGATTATCCTTTCTTCTTTCACGCTGATGTAACTAAACCCGCCCCGGTTAATGATGGTGTTGGGTTTCGTTCCTCAACCCAACCTACAAATGTGACTACTTTCTTCTCTCACACCGATGTAACTAAACCCACCCCATCCGAGTGAAATAAGTTTGATTTTCCGTAGGGGCGGGTTTCACAATTAACCTTTCTTCTCTCACCCCGATGTAACTAAACCCGCCCCGAATCAACACCGCATGAATACCAATCATTGATCGCGGGGAAAATAGAAATAAATCGCCCAGAGAACTAACAAACTCATCGCCAGAGTTGGAATATTAGCAAAACTCCAGCCTACTACTCGATAGAGAATAAATCCGAAAACGAATTGCAGATAGAGGAAGCTAAACGGGGCATAAGCTGCTAGAATCCAGGCGTCGCGGGGACGTTCTTGAATCGGTTTCCGTCGCAGCAGATTGCCATAAAACTTAAAGGAACGACTCCGTAAATTATTAATTCCCGTTAAGGCGACGGCGAGATAATAGCCATCAAATTTAGCCAAAGGATTGAGATTAAGAGCAACGGTAAATAATGCTGCTCCCATTAATAGATAACTGGTGGTAAATAGCCAACTCCCGGATACAGAACCATTCCATAACCAAAGCGCGATCGCGGCAATAATCAGTTGACAGAGAACCCCTGCGGCGACAACCAGAACTCGTTGATATTGTTTCATCAGACAATAGGCATCACTGGTATTTGTATACGCCGCAGGCATGAGGAACATGAAAAATAATCCCATTTCTGATACTTGCAGATTTAGATGAGGAACTTGATTGGCATAATGTTTTAGAGTGAAAGCATGACCGAGTTCGTGGAGGGAAACCACGAGTAAGGTGAGGAGGATAAAAGGGAGAAATAAGTTGCTACCCTCTGTAGTGATTAGTTTTTGTCCAATCGCTAAAATTTCCTGGCGTTGGTGTAGTCCAATGATTAGGGAAATTGTTAAAAATAAACTTAATGTGAAAGCAAAATGCTTTGTCCAAATCCAGGACAGATTCTCAACATGACGGCTTAACCAAGGATCAGGATTGAACAGGGGAATGCGGAAATATAAGAGTTGTAGGGGCGTAAATTTACCTCGGCGGGGTTTCGGGGGTTTAGTTCCTTCTAGCATGGCGGTGGCGGCGAGTTGCTGGAGGAGGGTTCGCAGTTGGTTGGGGGGAATGTTATAGGTTTGGCAGATAGCATTGGGGGGGAGGTGTTCGAGGGCGTTAATTACGGTTTTGGTTTGGTTGTTGAGTTGGAGAAAGGTTCTATCTTCGGGGTTACGGAGTATCCAATAGTTGTCGGTGTGTTGAATCCATTGCAGGCTGGATTTGAGATGGGGTTGATTGGGATTTGGATTTAAGGATGGGGTAGGGTAGGGTTGGTTTAGGTGGGAGGGTTCTGGGGCTAGAATGTTGAGGGTGATTAATTTTTGCAGGAGTTGTTTGACGAAATTGGGTGGGAGGGTTTCGCCGAGTTTCTGTTGGATTTGGTTGACGGTATAGTGTCCGGTGAAATAGCGTAAGGCTTGGGCTTCAGGGGGAGAGAATTGATGGTGATGGTGGTTATCTGGGGTGTGAAGGATGAATTGGCTGGAGTCTCGTTGTTGGCTGAGTTTCCAATAGGTTGTTATATCGGGACAAATCCAGTTGTTATAGTCTGGTTGATTGGGGGGTGGGTGAATGGTGTTATTCATGGCTAGATCTGTAACTGTTTGTTTTTTATGCCGATTTTGGGTAGGGGCGCACTGACGTGCGCCCTTTTTCCAACGTGCGCTAAGTAGTCAGACAAAAGAAAAAGGCACTATCCTAAGGTTTGACTCTATATTTATTAAAAAGGGATTTCTGGTTTTAGAACCCCCCGTTAGGTATCAAGTTCAATCGACTGATTGCTATCAAAAGGTATCAGAAGGTATCACAACCTGACACTGATAGGGTTCATTGGCGGAAATTGACCCTAACTTTCACGGGAAGTCCAGAAACCTGAGTCGGGCGGGTTTAGTTACTTAGGGGTAAGCTGTCATTCATTTAAATTGGGAATGGGTAGCGAGCAAGATGCTCGCACTACAGGGATTTCGCTATTACTAATATTAAGGTTTAAATGTCGAACAGCTTACAATCGAAAAGGTAGTAGTAAAGCAATTCTTTAATTCAGTCTGCGCGTGAAAATGTTTTTTAAGTTACGATAACCACTAATAACCCGCAAAATTTCAATTTTATCTTCATTTTCAACAATTTGATAAAAAATGATGTAGCCCATCAATGGTACACCCCGTAAACCAGAGGCAAGCTGGGAATAGGATCGCCCCAAGTATGGAAACTGTGCCAGATGCTGACATTTTTTACCAAATGCTTCCACAAAGCGATCACCCGCATCGACACTTTGCTCTAAAAAATAATCAGAAATTGCTGATAAGTCTCTACTCGCTTCAACTGTAATGACCAAGGATTTCATACAGTGCGTTCTCTTGCTTGTTGCACTTTATTTCTAAGTTGAGCGAGTACATCTTCTGCATTTAGCACTTCGCCGCGTTGTGCCTGTTCTCGTGCTCGGTTAATTTTCTGCCGAGTTGCGTCAACCCATGCTAAATAGTCTGGGCTATCATTCCCATTGGAAAGGGCAACATCATCGATTAATAACAGCAAAGCTGTGTTGAGAGCTTCCTCTAAGGAGGGATATTGTCCATGCTTGACCAAAGCTTCAAGGACTTGGGTTTGTTCTTGACTCAAAGTAATTTGCATTTTTACCTTTGATCGGGGCAAGAGTTGAAGTATACCTCTACTGTATCGTAGTCACCCAGTTAGCGATCGCAGGGTGGGAATAGAGAAGGTGCGATCGCGTGGGAGTCCAGGTATTTGTAGGGGCGGGCGCGAGCCGTTTAATTTTGATGTTTGTGATAACTTTTCAACAAAACCCGCCCTGACTCAAAATGGAGGTGTGTTTTAGGCGATCGCTCTTTTGATCAGGGATTGGCGTTAACCGGGAGGGAAAGCGCGATCGCACCTGGTAGCCTGTCATTTTTGATTCGGGTGTAGGGGCGACCCGCTTGCATTAATTAACAACGGTGTCCGCTTAATTTGATCGGGTCGCCCTTTATTCAATTCCCGGTGTCAAACGGTGGTTTTTGAGCGGTTATGTGCGTTATTTATACAGTTTCACAAGTCCCTTTCTTACGGCATTTTGAAATACAGTTGGTACATGAAGCCGACCACTATTAGCAGGAGATTGAGGATTCAAAGGATTAGACATATTAACGTATGCTCGATTGTTATGCACTTCTACATGGGTGTGAGATCCGTAACTTGCACCTGTGTTACCTTCTTTTCCAATTAAAGAACCTGCTGCAATAGTTTTACCTTGTAAATTCTCATTAATTGAACCTTCGGCTAAATGCCAATAGATGAATGTTTGGTTAAGCTCTTTATTGTAGATAGCAACCGTTCCATTGTATCCCCAATACTTAGAACTAACTTCTTTCCCATTTTTGGCTTCAATTACTTCACCGCCAACTAAGGCATAAATCCCCGGGTTACTATCTCCGTCTATCGAATCAACTGCCTCACGAATAATGTGATCGTGATTGTGGCTGTTAGACCCCAATCTATTGTTGATATTGTCTTGATACAGTGCATTCAAGTAGTCAGCATTTGTGTAAATGTAATTTGGATTAGGATTAGTACCACCAGTATTGCGTTTCACCTCAGGAAGATGAGTTCGAGCATTACCCATTTTTTTCCATGCATTCCAGTTTTCTCCATCATTGGAAGAACGCATATAAAGATAACTATCTTTACCAATATGATACTGATATAGCTTTCCGTTAAATGCATCTAGCCAAGGAGTACCATAGGTCTCTTCGTTAGGAACATTTGCTGCTTTCCAGGCTGTCCAGTTAATACCATTAGTGGAAGAACGAGTATAAATTTTTTTGTCCTTACCAACATGAGACTGGTAAAGTCTTCCATTGAAGGCTGCCATAGCAACTGCATGGTTTGTTTCTTCATTGGGAATATTAGGCTTTTTCCAGGCTGTCCAGTTAATGCCATTAGTGGAAGAACGAGTATAAATTTGATTGTCCTTGCCAACATGAGACTGGTAAAGTCTTCC
>NZ_JAVJRX010000167.1:0-11713 GCF_040219735.1 Coleofasciculus sp. G1-WW12-02
GGAGGGGCAACCATACCCCTCCACCCCCTAAAAAAGTATGCTTCTTAAACCGCTACCGCGTGTTCCTCCCTGGTCTAAAGCTTGCCCGATAAGCGAAGCGAAGGGACACAGGGTTTCCCACAACGAAGGAGTTTTTATGAAATTCGTTAACGAGTTAAAAACGCCTGCTCTCTGGCAAAAGCTACAATGGGTTTTTGATCCGGTTGGTTATATGGAGAGTGCTGCTCAGCGTCATCCTGACCTATTCACGGCTCGGATTGTCTCGGAAAAACCCTTTGTTTTTGTCCACCATCCCCAAGCCTTACAGCAAATTTTAATCAATGATAGACAGAAGTTAACAGCTCCCGGTCATTTGAATACAATATTACAACCTTTAGTTGGTCAATACTCTCTATTTCTGTTAGACAGGGAAAGCCACAAACGAGAGCGAAAACTTTTGATGCCTTCCTTTCATGGCGATCGCATGCAAGTCTATGGGAAGTTAATTGGTCAACTCACAGAAAAGGTAATCAATAAACTTCCCCTGGATAAACCATTTAAAGCCCTTGATATTACCCAACTTATCACCATACAGGTGATTATACAAGTGATATTTGGACTCTATGACGGAGAACGGTGTGAACAGATTATCCAAAAATCTCGTGCTTTACTACGGTTCATGAACTCTCCATTAACTGCCAGTTTGCTATTTTTTGAATCCCTGCAAAAAGATTGGGGGATATGGAGTCCTTGGGGATACTTTTTATACTTGCAGAAGCAACTGGATAATTTGCTTTATGCTGAAATTAGCGAACGCCGTCAAAACCCTGATCCAAATCGAACGGATATCCTTTCTCTACTCATATCGGTTCGAGATGAAGCTGGTCAAGGCATGACTGATCAAGAGTTGCGCGATGAATTGCTTACATTTTTGTTAGCAGGTCATGATACAACAGCACTGGCAATGGCTTGGGGATTATATTGGATTCATCGTTACCCTGAAGTTCGAGAAAAACTAATTCAGGAGTTGAATAGCTTAGGAGATACACCTGATCCTCTAAGTATTTTCCGACTCCCTTATTTGACTGCTGTGTGTAATGAAACGCTACGGATTCATTCCATTGCGATGTTAAGTTTCCCCAGGGTAGTACAAGAACCGATTGAGTTACTCGGACATCAGTTAGATACAGGGACAATACTGACGGGTTGCTTGTATCTTACCCATCAGCGTGAGGATCTCTATCCAGAACCGAAAACGTTTAAGCCCGAACGATTTCTCGAACGTCAGTTTTCTCCATCTGAATTTATTCCCTTTGGGGGTGGAACCCGTCGTTGTATGGGTGAGGCGTTAGCCCAGTTTGAACTCAAGTTAGCTTTAGCCAAAATTGTGTCATCCTACGAACTGGAATTAGCTGAGAATCGACCTGTAAAACCTCAACGTCGAGGTGTTGTACTGGCGCCTAAAGGGGGTGTAAAAATGATCCTCAAGGGTAAACGGACTTCTCAAAATGAAAAGAACGCTTCCTTGAGTTTAGTATGAATGCCACTGAATTAAGGCTGGTGGGTAGTGCCCACCCTACGGTATATCAAGGGTTTTGGCACTACCACAATGCTTATTTTAGTTAAAAAATTAGTTGATAAAGGGCGATTGGTTTTTCGCTTTCCTCAAATTGTCGCTGTCCCATCGGTTGCGGTGGCTGGGGTAGATGGTTCGCGATCGCCTCATAAACGCTATGAGACATACAAATCCCGCCAGGAGGGGCTTCTGCGGTAAGATGATGGGCAATTTTGACACCGGGTTCACTAACGCCTGTGTAACAAAAAATAACATCTTCCCAATGGATGCCAATCCGATAATAGAGTTCTGGATTCGAGTCCCTTTGAATGGCTGATTGAAGGGTTAATTGAATCTCTTGGGCAAAGTTAACCGCTTGCAGGGAACTGGGAAACAGGATTAACATTCCCTGATCAATTGATTTGAGAATTTTGCCGTCAAATTCTTGAGTAAGCTGGACAAACAATTGCAAGTCTTGGTAAAGTTGATTAAAATTAGTTTCCGGATGCGCCAGCAGGTTAGTGGTTAAGTTGACCCCCTCAATCACCACTAGGCTAGCTGGGTGGGTTTCTGGGGATAATTTTAAGCCAAGGGGTTTTAGGCGATCGCGAAAATACTGGTGATACAATTGACAAGGCAGACTAACCTTGCCCTGATCAACCCGCACCAGTCCCAAATTCTGCAAGCGAGCGGTAATAATGGGATCAAATTCTACAGGTGTTGATGAATTAACCACTTGCATCAAGGCACTCATCAGTTCTGGAGCATCATGGAGATACCATAAGCACTGGTGCAAATGCTCCCGATAAATGTCTGTTTCCCCTGTAACGGTTGCCAAGAATTGGTCAATGGGAATCTTTTCTGTTTTAATTGCATTTAAAGTTAGCTGGACAAGATAAGGATGACCCCCTAAAAGCTGATACAATTGCTTGACCTGCTGGGGTTGCCAACTGAATCCATGGCGAATCACTAAATCTTGGACTTGTTCCCTGGTAAACTCTGGCAACTGAATCGATACATCTGCTGTAAACTCTATAGAATTAGCCCCAGACATGGCGTAAACTTCAGTAGAATGCACAATCACTAGGCGCAGGTTTTGCCAAATCTGGCTACATTTATCTCCATAGCTGGCTTTTTCACCCCAGGTTTGCAGCAAACTAAAAAATTCCCTAGCAATTTCTGGATAGTTAAATAGCACATCAGCGTCGTCTAATGCCAAAACCAAGGGATTACCGAGTTTTGGTAATAGATAGGTTTCAAAGTAATAGGTGCTGTTGGCATTTCCGCCATATATATCATCCCAATAGATTGGCACTTGATGAGGTAAATCCAACCCCCGTGTCACAACCGCGCAAAACCATTGCAGGAATCGATTTAAATCACGGAATATCGAGGACTCTGCTAGTTGAACATTTAAGGCGATTGTATGAAAGCCTTCCTCTCTAGCTTGCTGAAGGATTCGCGTCATCAGAGAGGTTTTTCCCATCTGTTTAGGGGCAACAATTTGGATGGAACTCCCCGGTTGCACCAGGGTTTCATGACAAAGGGATTCAATGGGCAGACGTTCGATATAAAAGGGAGAATCGAGAGGGACTGGACTTTTGAGCGGAACTTGATCATAATTAGATGATTTGCTGTCTGCTTTGGTATAATCATTAGGATTAAGCGTCAGATCAAAGGCGCTGAAATAAGACATCAACGTTTTGCGATCAACAGGTATTGTGCGCCGTCGTACCTTGATCAGGGTGTTTGGGCTTAAATGGGTACGTTCACTTAATTGTTCCAGGGTGTAGGGTTTGCCCCCATTATCTTGAAATACTGATTTGCGCTGCGCTGCATTTAGGCGTTGCCAACCTTGAACAGAAAGAATAACTCCCCGTTGACGCTGGGGAGGCTGATGTCTTCGTGGCATTCAGGTTAAAAGTCAGAATTTGGTTAAACCGTTTATTCTAAGCGGAAAACGTGAAAAAACGGTGAACGCTTTACCTGAACCAGCCAAATTTTCCATCAACATCACCAAGTTAGTCGTTAAGTTGTGAACTTAACTTGTGATCTTGCGTTGTGTTATTTGGGGAGTAAGGGCAAACTGCAAGAAACAAGTTGATAGGGCAAGTGCCTTAGTGATTACAATGATGGGTATTATCGGTACTTTAAGTGACGTATCCTTACCTGAGATTTTTCAGTTACTTGAAAAGGGCAAAAGAACGGGACTGTTGACGATTCGTGCTTTTCCTCCAGCCACTGGGACTTACTACATCTGGGTCAAACAGGGTCACATTGTCGCGGCGGCGCATCGGCGAGATGGGCAAGGTTTAATCTCCCTTATTGCCAAATGTAAATTGGTTAGCGATCGCGTGTTAACTAAACTGGTTAAATGGTGTTGTCCTGTCAATCAACCATTAGGCGTATGTTTAAAACAACAAGGGGTTTTAACTCGCTTAAATTTAGAACAACTGTTTCAAATTCAACTGTTGCAGCAATTGTCTGTGCTTTTTCAACTGCAAGATGGTTCTTTTCGATTTGATTCCATGGCTGTAATTCCCACTCAAGAAATGACCGGGTTAAGTATTCCGGCGACAGAAGCAACTTTAATGGGATTGCGTGTTTTACCCAATTGGGATATTTTGGCGGCTAAATTACCTGATCCGAATCACGGTTTACTCAGTACAATTGCGGGTTATCCTTCCTATCGGCTAGATACATTAGAATGGCAAATTTGGCAGTATAGTAAAGGGGCGGTATCTCTTCATGCCATTGCCCAACATCTAAAATTTCCCGTAGAACAGGTTCAACATATTGCCTTTAGGTTGATTAGTATGGGGTTAGCTGAAGCAATACCTTAAAGCCCGTTCTTAGTCAGCGCTTTAGCACTATAAGTAGCCTTGAGTTTCAACCCAAGGCTAAAAGCTAAAGTTGTCTAAAGACGACTGAATCAGAGTTTTGGATTTTAATATCTTAATGGACTTGAGCTAAATTGAGAGGAGTTTGAATGTCTTATCAGGTATCGGGCTTAATTTATCTCAGTAAGCTTTAGCTTACTTTCGCTTTGACGCGGAAATTTATTTCCCGGCTATACTCTGTTTTTGATCATCCCAATCTAGATGTTTTACCCCCCATTCATGCATCGCCTCAAGAATCGGTTTGAGACTCTCGCCTAATGGTGTCAAAGAATACTCAACTTTTGGCGGAACTTGCAGATAAACCTGCCGATGTACAATACCATCAGCTTCCAGTTCTCGCAATTGTTGCGTCAGCATTTTCTGGGTAATACCATGTAAAGCCCGATGTAACTGACCAAAACGCTTCACCTCTTCAAATAATTCCCGCAGAATCAAGACTTTCCAACGACCGCCAATAACCTCTAGTGTGCGTTCTACAGGACAAGTGGCGCGTTGACTCTCTACGCTTTTGGTTGCCATAGTATCTTTTTGGTAACTAGCTTACTTTAAAGTGCATACTTCCTATAATAGCTGTATAGGTTTTATAGTTGAACTATACAAAATCTAATGTTTTGAGGGAACACTGATGAGTAATCCGATTATTGCTGATAAAAAGCCAGCGGTTCTAGAACTCGAACCAGGAACGTATTATTGGTGTCGTTGCGGTAGTTCTCAAAAACAACCATTTTGTGATGGAGCGCATCAAGGTACAGATTTTGCGCCATTATCTTTGGAGGTGAAAGAAAAACAACGAGTGGCTTTGTGTAATTGTAAATATACAAAGAATTCTCCCTATTGTGATGGAACTCATAGTCAACTTTAAAGGCGACTGGAAGTCGCAGCTACACTTGCCTTGCCTCCGCAAGGCAAGGACTAGACTATAGCATTTCTCATAAAATGAGATACAGGGGGTGAGGGCGCAAGGATAGTGCCCCTACATTCGCCTCTTCTATGGGTGTACCTCACGCATGTGGGAACTGCTATAGAGAAAAAGTACATTTCAACGCAAGTAGGTTGGGTTGAGGGGCGTAGGCGCAGCCTTCTTTCCGAGCAACCCAACACCATCATTAACTTGGACAGGACAAAGGACAAATGATTAACATTCGCAAATCTCAAGAACGAGGACATGCTCATCATGGTTGGTTAGACACCTATCACACCTTTTCATTTGCTAACTATTACAATCCGAACGCTATGGGATTTCGTACCCTGCGGGTTATGAATCAGGATCAGGTTAGTCCGGGTGCAGGATTTGGTACTCACGGACATCGGGACATGGAAATCATTACCTATGTTTTAGATGGAGCGCTAGAACATAAAGATAGTATGGGAAATGGTTCCGTGATTTATCCTGGTGATGTACAACGGATCAGTGCGGGTACAGGTATCCGCCATAGTGAATTTAATCATTCAAAGACAGACTCAGTTCAGTTCTTACAAATTTGGATTTTACCCGATAAAAATGGACATAATCCTAGCTATGAACAGCATAACTTTGGCATCGCCAAGCATCCCGGACAGTTTCATTTAATTGCTTCAGGTGATGGGAGAGAAAAATCCCTAACAATTCATCAGGATGTAAACTTATATGCAGCCATCTTGACAAAGGGCGATCGCATCACTCATTCTCTGGCACCTCAACGTTATGGTTGGCTACAGGTAGCGCGAGGTAGGATTACGGTGAACGGGTTAGCTTTAGAGTCAGGTGATGGTGCGGCTTTGAGTGAGGAAACAGATGTGGTGATAGCCGCGACAATTGATGCTGAAATTTTACTCTTCGATTTGGCATAATCTGAACGCTTGGGGGTGCATGCGGTAAGAGAGATCCCCCCAACCCCCCTTAAAAAGGGGGGCTTTCAGAGAATTTGTTGAAACAGTAAAGCCACTTTATCCAAATCTTTATCTCCTGGAGATCGCTCAACGCCACTCGATACATCAATCCCATTGGGGTGCAATCGTTTCAGCGCTTCGAGAATGTTCTCTGGGGTTAAGCCGCCAGCCAGAAACCACGGTAAAGGGGGATGAAATTCAGCCAGGGTTTCCCAGTCGAGAGTCTTACCCGTACCCCCTAGCATCTGGGGATGGTAAGCATCCAGTAATAAGGTATCGACGTAATTGACATAGCGATAAGCTAAGTGTAAATCATCCGGGGTTTTCACCCTCAGGGCTTTGATCATTTCAATCTCAGGTAAGAATTGCCGCAGTTGGGTGCAAAATTCGGGGGATTCATTACCATGGAGTTGGATAGCACTCAATCTCCCTGGGACAACCGTGGCGCAGATTTCTTTAACCGAGGCGTTGGCAAATACGCCGACAGTATCCACCGATATCGTCAACGAGTCTACGATCAACCCGATTTGATTGGGGGTAACATAACGGGGAGAAGCCGGTACACAAATGAATCCTAGGGCGGTTGCACCCATTTGCGCGATCGCTTGTCCTTGTTCTGGTTTGGTAATGCCGCAAATTTTTACCCGCATCGATAGCAATGGTCTCCTTTTATCGTCAAATTGTTAAATATTAAAACATTTTGTTAATTTTCTCTCCAGAATTTTTTATTATTTGTTCAATTGTGTCTGTTTATCAAGCAAAGGAGAATATACAATGCTTAACATAATATTCGCGGCGGTTCAATCCACTGTACCTCCAACCCCCTCATGGACACCCACCGTTGGGCTAGTGATGATTATCTGTAACCTGGTGGCAATTGTTGTAGGTTACTACGCGATTCAGAATCCTGGCGTAGGACCCGATTTACCCCTGCCTAAACCTGCCATTTTCAAGCGTTTCGGTGTAACTGAACTGTTGGCGACGGCTAGTTTGGGTCATCTTATTGGTGCGGGTGTGATCTTGGGATTGACAAACGCGGGAGCGCTCTAAGTTGGGAGGCTCAGATCCCCGGCGTCTTGAAGCAGTCGGGGATCGAAAAGCTGATATCGTAGAATACGGCAACCCCTAGTCTAGGTAAACGCACAGGAAGAAAAACGTTGGTACAGTCAAATTGGCGAATTGGCTCCTTATTCGGAATACCATTCTTTATTGACCCATCGTGGTTTTTTATCTTAGCCCTAGTCACCTTCATTAAGGCGGGGAATTTCGATGGGAGTTTTCAGTCAATTTCCGCCTGGAGTCTAGGGTTGGTGATGGCGCTATTATTGTTTGCCTCAGTGTTATTACATGAACTGGGGCATAGTTTAGTGGCGCGATCGCAGGGAATTAAGGTAAATTCGATTACTCTGTTTATCTTTGGCGGCGTGGCGGCGATTGACCGGGAATCCCAGACTCCGGGTGATGCCTTTCAAGTCGCGATCGCAGGTCCTCTGGTTAGCCTCTGCCTTTTTGGTCTATTCTATGGGTTAACTCAGGCACTGCCGACGGAAAATGTGGGATATCTGGTGGCGGCGGATCTGGCAAGAATTAATCTGGTATTAGCCCTATTTAATTTAATCCCTGGATTACCCCTTGATGGTGGACAAGTTCTCAAAGCGGCAATCTGGAAGCTGACAGGGAATCGCTTGCGCGGGGTGCGTTGGGCTGCACAGGCGGGGAAAGTGATCGGCTTTTTCGCGATCGCGCTATCTGTAGGACTGGCGTTATTAACTGGAGTCTGGACAGTGCTTTGGTTGGCGTTGATTGGCTCTTTTGTGTATCGCAATGCCAATGCTTATGATCGCCTGACAATTTTACAAGAAATCTTACTCCAGCTTCAAGCCTCTGATGCCATGACCCGCGATTTTCGTGTCCTGGATGCCACAATGAGCTTACGGTCTTTGGCGGATGAGTACATTCTGGCAGATATTCAGACGCATAAGCCCTATTATGCCGCGTCGGAGGGACGTTATCGCGGTTTAGTCAAGATTCAAGATTTACAAACAATCGAACGCAGTCGCTGGGAAACGGAGTCCCTGGAGAGTCTGGTTCACCCGTTATCGGACATTGCCACAGTCGAGGAGAAAACCCCATTAATAGAGGTGATTAAGACTCTCGAAACCTGTCAGCTAAAGCATATTACCGTACTTTCTCCCGCCGGCGCGATCGCCGGTGTTATTGACCGAGGCGATATTGTCCAGGCTGTTGCAGGGCGTCTGAATCTGCCGATTTCCCAGGATCAAATCCAGCAGATTAAGGCAGAGGGGAGTTATCCATCCTGGTTAAAACTTTCTGCGATCGCTCAAGCTACAACGTCCTAAAAGGCACAATGAAAATTGACTATAGTTTTGTATAAAATAATTAGTTAAACGGGATATACATACTAAAACAGCACATCTGTCAAGTTTTATCGTGTAGGGGCGGGTTTTACGGATAATGTTTGGCAAAAACGGATAACTTGACTAAACCCGCCCTGATTCAAAATTCACTGGTGATCCCACGGTTTCGACATTCAGAGTTCTAGATGCCAAATCTTAGTTAAATAAATGTAATATTTAGCAATAAGTTGTTACATCAAAGTCCTATTTATGAAGATTCAGTGAAGATGTGATTTGACTTGACTGTCTTTATGTGCCACAAGTGAATTATGTTACCGGGGACTTAGATGTCCATGATGTGGCGGTGGTCGATCCCCCCCTTTTGAAGGGGGGGTTAGGGGGGGATCATCCAATCTTTGTCAATACCCTATTTAGCTGTTTGGCGACAGTGAGCGAAACCCACAGTTTTACTCCGGTGTGGCAACCGCCGTTTATTTCTAAACCATTCAAACTCTGAATAACTGAGGCACAATAGGTCGTTCTCCCCGTTGAAACTTTTGCCAAGTCTCTCGTAAGAATGTTGGTGCCGGATGATGAGAATCATACACAACAATTGCGTTCGTGAGCGTCCGTTTTGGATTCACCAAAATCCTCCCCCTGTGGTATAATGCGCTAGATGCTCCGCCATCTAAATTCATCGCCTCACTACACCCAATTGCCCGCATTACCTTCGCCTCTCGCCATAAAGGTAAGGGGACTAAAAACGTGACCAAGATTAATTTTTTCCCACTGGCTGGAAACCCGATCGCACAGCGATGGGCTACACCCATAACACGCGGATCAGTAAATCCTTCACTACGCGGCGCTAACCAAACTTTCCCTTGTCTCAAAAGTCTAGGTCCCCCTGTCAGCGAAAACCAATGTTGACCCCAATCAGGTGTTCCATCCACTCGCGCTGTCACTAATTCCGGTTGGTTTCCCACCCGCAATCCCAGTGTTGTACCATAATTTTCCCAGGGACTGTATTTAAGAAACATCCCGGCTGATACTATATTTCCCATCAGCCGTTTTGGATCTTGCTTACTAAAAAATGTGCCATTCGCAACGATAGCAGCATGATAGCGGCTAACCATATTACCAAAAGATTCCTCACCAATCGTCCCTTGATGATTTCCCAGAGTGGAATTATTAGCTAAGCCAATGGCGATAAAAGTATTTGGGTTTGTCAAATCAATGTGGGTTTGATACAGGGGAACTCCCAGAATCGTACTGCGCCGAAGACTGACAGACTCGGCGGCGACTGGAGAAATAAGTCCTAACCCTTGGGCGAAAGCTGCACCACCAAGGACAAGAAATGAGCGTCGGGTGAGTTTTCGGTGATGGCTGGATAAGTTTTGATGTGACATTGGTACAATCTCAACAGGACTAGCCGTTATAAACACCAACCTGATGCGCTGGGTTTATAACTGGGTGGATTGCAACCTGGTGATTAGTGATTGGGGAAGAGGGAAGGTTTGTGTAGTATTAGAATAGGGTTCCTCGTTCCTGCAGTAACCTGATGAATAGGTTTGCTTCGCTGACAATAAATACTGGGTTATAAAGATTAATCCGGACAATTGTTTTTAAGTATCGGGGTTGAAGGTAACTATGAGTAAAGCGGTTTCCCTGGACGAGTTATGGGAGTCAACGCCACCTAGTGAGCAAGTTTTTCAACCCGATCAAGTGGTAGGGCTTCCTGATGCGGTACAAGGCTATCTGAACCATGCGATCGCGCCAGGAACAAAATTAGCCTCTGCGGTGCGACTGCGGATGCATGGCGAAATCAAACTGCGGGGTTGGCTTCCTTTTACCGCAGAACAAGTCATCTGTTGGCGTCGAGGGTTTATCTGGCGGGCGGCGGTACGGATGTATGGTTTACCGATTTGGGGTTCGGATCGGCTTGTGGATGGTGTTGGGGCGATGCGGTGGAAGCTGTTAGGGCTGTTTCCGGTGGTAACGGCTTCGGGTGAGGATATGACGCGATCGGCTGTAGGGCGAATGCTGGGGGAACTTTTTTGGTTACCCTCTGTTCTATGTCAACCAGATGTATCCTGGACGGCATCAGATGCGGTTCATGCCCATGCTAGTTTAACCCGATTTGGGGAGAGTACAGAACTTATCCTCACGGTTGATAATCAAGGGCGGTTAGAGAGTGCCAATCTGAGGCGTTGGGGTAATCCTGAAGGTGCTGAGTTCCATTATGCAAACTTTGGCGGTTTTATAGAGGAAGAAGGAACGTTTGGCGGCTACACTATCCCCACTCGCTTATTGGGTGGATGGCATTTTGGCAGTGAGCGCTTTGAGTCAGAAGGGGCATTTTTTAGAGCAACTATTGATCAAGCAATCTATCGTTAAACCTCTTGTCGGGGCGACTTGTTTGCATAAATTAACAACTAGAGAAACAGGGCGGGTTTAGTCACATTGAGGTGCAACCGAAAAGATAGTAGTAAAACCCGCCCCTACAGAGGATCGGGTCGCCCTCTCCTCAAAATTTGGTTTAGAATCTATTAAAACACTGGAATTGTTTCTCCAAGTCTGGGAAAATGCTCAGGAGTTGCCCCGACTGCAAAACGATTTAGCCGACAAGATAGCTATCGTCACCCGCCTTGTTTCTTGGAAACCCCAGGATAGTGATTTACTCCAACGCCATTACAATAACCTCAAGGCGGGAAACTTCTCCCAAGCTGATACTGTGGAATCAGTCATTCAGGATTTACGCTCAATGAAAAATTGAGGGGGAGCCTGTAGAGCCGACGAAAGTCGGGGCGGGTTTAGTCATATCTATTGTGCAACCGAAACGATAGTCGTAAAACCCGCCCCTACACAATCCAAACCGGGAACAGAACCCAAAACCCTGCAACAATCGATAACATAATTGACATCCTCCCCCGGCTAAAGAGCGCGGGGGATTCCTCACCACGCCACCTTTTTAGGGGTGGTCGCTGATTGGGGTTGACGCTTCGCTGAAGGTTGCCTCCAAATGAGGTCTTACACCCTCTCCACGTCCGTTTATA
>NZ_JAVJRX010000168.1:0-12489 GCF_040219735.1 Coleofasciculus sp. G1-WW12-02
GGCACGGCGTACTACCCTAACTCGCTTTATCTGAGTTAGTTGATAGTAGTTTAAGTCGCGAGTACCGTAGAGCTTGAATTCTCCGGCTTTAAATCCATCGGTGAATGTGATTGAGTCACGATTCTCTGATAGTTTCCAGCCAGATGTCTTATACTCTACGGAACCATGATTAGGACGGTTTTTCTTGTACTTGGGGTAGCCTTTCTTCCCCTTAATCTGGTTTTTGCAGTTATCAAAGAATCTTGAAATAGCCGCCCAAGCACGCTCGGACATGGCTTGTCGAGCCTGAGAGTTTAATTTCCCCGCCCAGGGAAACTCTTTACTTTTACCAAGAATCGTACAATACTTGGAAAAATCATTGCGGGTCTTAGCCTGACCATCTTCCCAATATTTAAGGCAAGCATTACGGATAAACAGACCAGTACGAATGGCTTCATCAAGCCTTCTGTACTGATACTCTTTCCCTTTTAACTTACCCTCGTAGATAATCATTTTACCGCGTTGAGATTATGGTAGAATCATAACACAAGCTGATTAGCACTCGCAACTAAAGTTGCTGTGCTGGACGCATCGCTCGGTTTCATCCCTCGGATAAATAGCGAGGGCTTTCACCATCGCTTGTCCGGTAAGCTAACTCTTGCTCAGATGGGCTGCGTTTAATTTCAAAAATCCATAGTCTGCAAACTAGAGACGCCACCAATATCCGTCAGATTGTATTGCAGGGGCGTAATGGCAATATATTTCTCCTTAATCGCTTGAACATCTGTGGGTAAATCGGGGGGAAGATGGGAATGGGGCGGTTGTTCTATATCTTCAATCACTTCACCCGCTAACCAATAATAGGTTTTCCCCCGTGGATCAACTCGTTTCTCAAAGGTGTCGAAATAGCGACGAATTCCTTGGCGGGTAACCTTAACCCCAGCAATTTCCGCCATACTCACGGGCGGTACATTGACATTAAGTAACATGACTTTGGCTAGGGGTTGCTGAGAGAGTCGCTCAATCAGGCTTTTGGCGAACGTTGCAGCAACGTGAAATTCCTTCGACGTATAGCTAGTTAGACTAAAGGCAATGCTGGGAATTCCTTCTAGAACCCCTTCCATGGCGGCGGAAACCGTGCCAGAGTAAAGGATATCGGTGCCTAAGTTAGAACCGTGGTTAATCCCAGATAGGACAAAATCGGGTGGACGATCAATTAATGCTCCCAGTGCTAGCTTTACACAGTCTGAGGGAGTTCCGGAACAAGACCAAGCTTTAACCGCCGGGTGAAAAATCGTATCAATCGCTTCGGCGCGAATGGGATCATGGAGGGTTAAACCGTGACCCGTTGCCGATCGCTCTCGATCTGGACAAACGACGGTAACATCATGACCCGCTTGTGCCAGTGTATCAGCCAAGGTGCGAATACCCAAGGCAAAAATTCCGTCATCGTTGCTGATCAGCAATTTCATCAAATTCAGTGTGACTCCTGGCTACTTACTCATCGAACGAACTATCCCCTTGTACTTCCAACAATTCTTCCCAAGAACAGCCAAATGTTTCCTTTATTCTGCACACAGTATCCATGTTCACCTTACCCAAGGATTGCATGGCGGTTTTTGCTATAGTATAGAGCTACCTGTAGGGTTACGACATTGCCGTGCTATATGTGGCGTTTGTGCTTGGGTACTTTTTCCTTCTACCCCATCTGCCATCTGCCTTATCCTACACTCTATACACCATTCATTGTTTGAGAGGAAAATAGCGATTAAATTCAGATTCATACTCCCACGCGATCCCCTCTGGATCACGAGTTCTGGTGTAGTCGGCTAAAACCACAGGGTAGCCTCGGATGTCGGTCAACTTCTTCGTATCGCACTTCAGGCGTTCGGCTAATTGGTTTTGAGTCAGGCTTTTGTCTTTAGGAATCGTTGATGGGGACAAAGGTTGGGATGATGCGACTGTTGATCTGCTACCTTCTTTTGTATCAAAGCCATTGGGAGGTTTAGGTAAAGGAGTTGTCCCCAAATAGGTTGATAAAATCTTATCGATTGCTTCGGCTTCAGTTAGCGCCTGAGCCTCCATAAACTCTCTGAGTTTGCTGTATGTGACTGGACTAATGTAGCCGACTACACGGAAATTCTGATTTGCCATAGTTTTCCCTTCCCTAAAACTCCCCAATAGCTACCTAATCCGAAATTTCTCGTTCTCCATCTGCGTATCGCTTCATCAACTCTCAATCACTGCCATTCGGATGGTATTACCAATCTCAGCTTAGATTTATCCCTACTCAGGAATCCCCTCTCTCTAGGCTTAAATTTGCTCCAACCTCAATCCCTTGTTCCTGCTCACTGTTTCCTATTCCCTTACTTATTCCCTCAGATGCAGGTTTTTTGCCCGGTGGTGAGGTAATCTGTGATCGCATGAACTATGTTCGTTTCTCTTATGTCAATTCTGCTACTTGTTTTCGGACTGCTCATTCTCATCGTTGTGTCTATTGATGTCCTGATCACAACATTAACAGTGGGAGGAGGAGGTCCTCTAACCAGCAGAATCTCGGCTTGGCTGTGGAGAATCGCGCTTCAGATTCATCGCTGGCACTCCAATCACCGCTTATTGCTAGTTACGGGTTGGCTAATTCTCGTTACTGTAGCCGTGCTTTGGTTTGCCTTAACCTGGGTGGGATGGACGCTAATATTTAGCGCTGATCAAACGGCTGTGGTAACGCCGAAAAAACTGCCCGCCACTACGTTAGAAAGAATTTATTTTGTCGGTTATACCATCGCTACTCTAGGGATGGGAAGTTATAACCCTCAAGGTGCAATTTGGGAAATTACCACCGCAATTGCTTCGGTGAATGGTTTCTTTTTAGTTACCTTGACAATCGCCTATCTCTTACCTGTGGTTTCAGCCGCCACTCAGCAACGCCAACTCGCTGTTTATATTTCCGCTCTCGGTGGTACCGCTGACGAAATAATTGTCAGAGCCTGGAATGGTAAAGATTTTGGGCAGTTTGACCAGCATTTAATTGCTTTGACACCAATGCTCGCCCAACAGGGAGAACTCCATCTGACTTACCCGATTCTTCATTATTTCCACAGCATCGAACGCACTCGCTCGATCACGCTGAGTTTAGTGGCTCTTGATGAAGCACTAACTATCTTGGAATATGGCATCAAAAAGTCAAATCAACCTGATCCGGCGGCGCTAGGTGCAGCACGTCGGGCAAGTGCGGCTTATTTGAAAACGCTCAAATCTGCTTACTTAGAACCCGCCTCAGAAAACCCACCTCTTCCATCCCTGGAACGACTCAGGAAACAAGGGATTCCCACGGTTAGCGATCGCCAATTTTGGGACGCAACCAAACACGTCACTAAACGCCGACGGCTGCTGTTGGCGCTGATTCACAATGACGGCTGGGTTTGGGATGCGATCGCCTCGAGCAAAACCACCAATCGAGCTACCACCTTAGATGATCAAACGACGATTGACAAAGTAATACTGCATTAGGGAACATGAACAGACGCGCCATGGCGCGTCTCTACTAAATTAACCAGTGATAAATAACCATGAAAAAAATCAAGTATATTCTGTTAGGTTTAGTCGGACTATTCGGTTTTCTTTTAATTTGGAGCTTGATTGAGCCTTATATTCTCGACATAGAAGAAGAAGTGGCAGTAATTCCCAATCTTCCTGCGGCTTGGCAAGGAAAACGAATTGGACTGGTTTCAGATTTTCAACACGGGATGTGGCTAGACAATACCCCTACCGTCCGCCGTAGTATAGCGGAACTGGTGGAAGAACGCCCTAGTGTCGTCCTGATTAGCGGTGACTTTATTTACCATGCCTTTAAAGGCACAGACCCAGAAATTGCTAACATCGTTGATTTAGTGCGTCCCTTACCCGAAGCAGATATTCCCACCTATGCAGTATTAGGTAATCACGACTACGGTATGATTAAGCTGGATACTCCACCCAAAGAGAACTTAGCCGCACGGTTAGAGGCGGCGTTAGAAGAAGTTGGGATAGAGGTTCTGGAAAACCAAGCCGTCAAATTATCTCTACCCGGAAATTCTGGGGACAATCTTAGTGATGGAAACACCGACTCTTTTTATTTAGTAGGCATTGGTTCCCATCTGGCAAATAAGGACAAACCAAAAGACGCGATCGCGCAAGTGCCATCCCCTAATTCCAGGATTGTGATGATGCACAATCCCAAATCATTTCTGGCTTTACCTGCTAATACCGCACCTGTAGCGGTTGCTGGACACACTCATGGCGGACAAATTCGCCTGCCATTCACACCCCAATGGTCTTGGTTAGCATTAGCTAAAAACTGGGAACATGTCGATGGTTGGAGTGACGGCTATGGCGCCTCAGGTAATAAACTGTATATTAATCGTGGGATTGGCTTTAGTGATCTGCCAATACGACTCAACTGTCCTCCAGAGGTCACTCTGTTTACACTCCAGAATAGTTAGGGATTAATAAGTATTTTGGTGAGGGGAGGGAACAGGGAACAGGGAACAGGGAACTAAGATTAATTTATTTCTAGAGGTGGATGTTAAATTATTAAGAAGTCACCTAAACCCATCTAAAAATCCGATGATCTACTGTATCAACCCCAAGTGCGACCAACGAGAAAATCCTAACTATCTGGAATACTGCCCAGGCTGTGACACTCCATTAACCATCAACAGTCGATATCGGCTGCTGAAACCACTTCGACCCCTAGAGGCACCCAATCCCACCAAAATCTTTGAAGTCCAGGATTTAGCAGCAGAGGCGGCAATTCAAGGGGCAAAACATAAAGTGCTGAAAGTTTTAACCCGGAACAATTCCACTTTAGTTCGCCTATTTAAACAAGAAGCCGAAATTCTAAAAAAACTTAACCATCCCGGCATTCCTAAAGTTCAACCCGAAGACGATTATTTTACCGTTTCTGTTCCCCGCCGTTCTCGTCCCTTACATTGCTTGGTAATGGAAGAAGTAGAGGGAGAAAATCTACGATCATGGCTCAAACATAATCCACCCATTTCCGAAGCCAAAGCCATTGAATGGCTAAAACAGTTACTTGATATCCTCGATACACTGCATCAACAACAATATTTTCATCGGGATATTAAACCCTCGAATATCATGCTACGACCCAATGGTCAACTAGTGCTAATTGATTTTGGTACAGTTTGCCAAATGACGGGTACAGTTGTCCAACGACTGATGGGAAAAGATGTAATGGGAGAAGGGGTTTTTTCACCCGGTTATACCCCTCCAGAACAAATCAACGGTAATGCGGTTCCCCAATCCGATCTCTATGCACTAGGACGTACTTTTGTCCATTTATTGACAGGTAAACATCCGTTAGAACTAGACACCAACCATAAAACAGGTGAATTGATGTGGCGCAAGCATACTCACAAAATTTCCGATGCTTTAGCCGAGTGGCTTGACTATTTTATGGCACCATTTGTCTATCGTAGACCGCCAAATGCCTCGTTTATTTTGCCGCATCTCCAAAAACAACCCCTCCCTCATCCAGATATACCCAAAAATTATCCACTTCCCCTAAAATTAATGATTCTAAACTTTGTCATTTTCTCAATTTTATTAGTATCAGGAGTCCTCTGGTTACAAGCCTACCAACAGCACCAACGGCAGTTGTCTCCTCAAGGGACTGTTCTGTTCATGGGAGGAAGTTGAAGGAAACCCCTACAAATGTGGCTCTGAAAGTTATTCAGGTCAATTAATCGTCAACATCTCCAAATTTAGCAATTGGCGCGTTTCATCGGCGGCTTTCTGCATCAACTGGGTTATCTCATTATTATCAACTTGTTGGGCAAGGGCGGTTCTGGTAATCAATTTACTCAAATATTTCTGTAAGATAAAAGAGGCTTGATCATACTGAGGAATGGTAGGACGCAATATTGAATTTTTGACTGCCTCTTTCAAAGACGGTAAATAGGGATACTTGGCTTTGATCTCTGGGTCATCATACAACGCTTCTCGACTGGGTAAATATCCTTGCTCCAAAATCATTTTTTTCTGAGCAGCTTGACTGGTAAAATATTGAAGGGCTTTCCAGGCTTTATCTGGGTGTTGTGAATTCTTAGCTATTCCTAAACCCCAACTCCCATTACAGCCACTCGGAACCAATGTATTTTTATTGGGATCGACTGAAAGATTCAAGACTTGTACGCCGACATTAGATGGATCAGCTAATTGGTTCCAGGCATAGGGCCACTGTCGAAGAAATAGGGTATTGGGATCTTGATTAAACCTGTCCAATGATTCTTGTTCGCTATATAAGATAACTTCTGGAGACGAAATATTCTCTCGAATTGTATTGAGTAAAAACTGAACAGCTTGTTCAGCCTCAGGTTGATCCAATCCTACCTCTAAACTTTCCGGTTTAATCCAGAATCCATCATAGCTTTCTAATACTTCTACAAAAGTAGCGATCAAGCCTTCATAGCGCCATCCCTGCCATAAATAAACACCTGGATAGTTCCTTTGATTTTGCCAAGTTTGGGAAAGCGTTTTCAATTGCTGTAAGGTTTCAGGTGGCTGAGTATTACCCAGTAAATTTTTGCGGTAGTATAGAAGACCGATATCCGAACGCAAAGGCATCCGATAGAGCTTACCCTGATATTCTCCGGCGTCGATTGTACTGGGTAAAAATCCTTCATTGACTAGGGTATCTTTAGCCGTCCATTTATATAGATCAACCAGACATCCCTTAGCCGCGAACTCTGGCATCCAAATAATATCTGTGTAAACTAAATCATAAAGCGAGTTTCCTATTTGACAGTCTCGAACAAAATCATCCTTAAGGCGATAGGTAATATCACCTGCCAGATTCGTTTTCGTTCTCAAATTAATCCGAATTTTGGGATATTTATTATGAAAATCAGTAATTAATGACTGCCAAGCGGTAGCTTCGTCAGCGGGAACAAATAGGGTTAAATGAGTGGGGGGCCAAGTTAAGTAGATGAGTAATAGTAGTAAAACTTGGACAACGGCGACGAATGCCCAGATAGAACGGGAATTAAGTCGTCGGCTAAATTGCCCTAGTCTTTTCACAAGCTGCCTAGTTTTCATAATAATCTCTCTAGGACTACAGTGTGGGTTCCCTAATAGCAACACAAAAGCCCCTAAACCCACCCCGACAAATCAGGTTCCACTCTTCAGCGCGTTGGGTTAAAACTGTTTCAACCCTTATCTTTCATGTTCATAAGACAAGGGATCTTTTAGTCCGATTTCCGCAAAAGCGGCAAGGCGTAAGCGACAAGAATCACAGACACCACAAGCCATCTCATCCCCAGCATAGCAAGACCAGGTGTCTTGCCAAGGCACTCCAAGTTGATTTCCTAAGTGGATAATTTCTGTTTTCCTAAGCTGAATTAGCGGAGTGATAATTTGAATCGGTTCTCCCTCACGCCCCTGTTTTGTGCCTAGGCGAAAGACTTGCTGCATGGCTTGGATATAATCAGGACGGCAATCGGGGTAACCGGAATAATCTAACGCATTGACCCCCAAATAGACGGCTGTAGCACCCATCGCTTCGGCGTAGGATAGCCCAAAACTCAAAAAAATGGTATTTCGTGCGGGGACGTAGGTGATAGGGATACTCTGGGACATCTGCTGGAGCGATCGCGCCTGGGGCAAATCGAGGGTATCATCAGTTAAGGCTGAACCCCCCCACTGGCGCAAGTCAAAACTTACCACCTGATGGTCTTTGACACCAGCACATTTAGCAATTGCGATCGCGGATTCGAGTTCTCGCCGATGTCGCTGTTGATAATCAAAGGATATAGCATAACACTCATAGCCATCTGCCTTAGCTTGATAGAGGACTGTAGATGAATCCAATCCTCCGGACAATAAAACTACGGCTTTCGACATTTTCACCTCCTCTGGTGAAAGTTTTGACCCCCGCCCAAAAATGGACAACCCAAAAACTGACACATTTACCTACACCTAAAGTAGCTCTAAACCCACAATGAAAACAGAATGACCGTCCTAAAGACTTCCGTTATCTGGCAAATTGGGGCAATCTTTGGAATTCTTCACATTTAAAGGTGCTGTGGTACTATCTGGATGGTTTAAGGCGGCTCAACATAAGTAAATTGACTTAGTTCCCGTGGTGGAGGAGCATATAAGAGTGCAAGATAGCATGTATCAAAGACATCTGGATACTCATGTCCAACGTAGCCTGCCCCAGCCAATCCGAATTGGCGTGATTGGCGTTGGTAACATGGGACAGCATCATGCCCGCGTTTTGAGTCTTTTAAAAGACGTGGAAATGGTAGGCGTGGCAGACATTAATGTAGAACGGGGTTTGGATACGGCGAGTAAATACCGTGTCCGCTTCTTTGAAGATTATCGCGACTTACTCCCCTATGTTGATGCTGTCTGTATTGCGGTACCAACCCGCCTGCATTATGAAGTGGGGATGACTTGTCTGCGTTCGGGGGTTCATGCCTTAATCGAAAAACCGATTGCCGCCAGTATCGCTGAAGCAGAATCCCTAGTCAACGCTGCCGCTGAGTACCAATGTATTCTGCAAGTGGGTCACATTGAACGGTTTAATCCCGCCTTTCAAGAACTCAGCAAAGTTCTCAAAACTGAGAAATTGCTGGCACTAGAGGCGCATCGCATGAGTCCCTACTCCCACAGAGCCAACGATGTATCTGTGGTTCTCGATTTAATGATCCACGATATTGACCTGCTGATGGAACTGGCAGATGCCCCTGTCATCCGATTAACGGCTAGTGGTAGCAATGCCTCTGAGTCGGGGTATTTAGATTACGTCACCGCTAATCTAGTCTTTGCCAATGGGATTGTGGCAACTCTTACCTCAAGTAAGGTAACCCATCGCAAAATCCGTCGCATTGCCGCCCATTGCAAAAATTCGCTCACAGAAGCCGATTTCCTCAATAATGAAATTCTGATTCATCGGCAAACGACTGCCAATTGTGAAACTGACTATGGTCAAGTTCTCTATCGTCAGGATGGGTTAATTGAAAAGGTGTACACCAGTAACATCGAACCGCTATACGCTGAGTTAGAACACTTTGTCAACTGTGTGCGCGGCGGGAATCAACCTTCTGTTGGTGGCGAACAGGCGCTGAAAGCCTTGCGTTTAGCCAGTTTGATCGAGCAAATGGCTCTTGATGGTCAAGTTTGGCATCATTTAGACCGAGAGCCGCATGACATTAAGTCTCCCATGGTTGCCCTGTCTTGAGTGTCATTTGTCCGTTGTTTGGACGAGTGGTCAGTTATCAGTGGTCAGTAATTGGCTGATAACTGGTAACTGATAACTGGTAATGAAGCGATCGCGCGATTACGTCACTAACCTGCTGATTACCTTGGGGACTTAAGTGGATGTGATCTCGATACAAGCTTTCTGGGGTGGGCTGGTTGTTGAAGATGGGCAAACAATCGATGTAGGGAATTTGCTGGTCTTGAGTCAACCCAATTAGGCGATTTCGGGCTTTGATTTCATAATCACGGGGTCCTTTTTCGCCAATTTCCCGTAATAGGGGGGTCATGACCAACAGAAACTCAGCGCCTGCCTCTTTAGAGAGCTTGTAAACTTGATGAATGGCATCTAAGTTAAAACCCACGCGATCGCCTCCCTCAGCACGAACAGCCGCCATTTCTGGCACAGATTCGTAAGGCAAAAAACGACTAATTGCCTCAATCAGGGCTAAAGGGGGTCTATGACTGGGATAATTGCGATCGCGTCCCACCGGGAGCGAGGTGGGGGCGGTGGCAAAGAGATCATCGGTATTTATCACCAAGACTATAGCTTGGGCGTTGAACGTGCCAAAGCGTTGGAGATATGCCAATTCATTCCGAGGTCCCCAGGAATTGGCAGAGGCGTTGAGAACTTCGATTTGCTCAAACTCCTTCTGGGACTTGAACGGTGCCAATTGAGCAGCGAGCAGCGCCGAAAGGGTTTGGTCTTGGTCTGTCCACCAGCCACCATTGACGATAGAATCGCCTAAGAGTAAAACCCGCAGTGTAGACGGGGATCGCTCTGGTGTAATCTCATCACTCCGCATGGAATAGTCATTAATGGCAATGCGATTACCCATACGAGTCGTCTTTTGGTTAGGGGCTAATAAATAGCCAATTTGCTCATCGGCAATATAAATCGGCGGCTTCCCTAAGCCAAAGAGTAAACGCAAGCCGACTTCCACTCCCGCAACCAATACCAGCAACACTCCGAGAATGACTAACAATACTTTCACACCACAGTCTCCTTCATTTGAGCAAATTATTGGCAATGACCACTATTGACCCTAATTTAGCTGTTCCGGCAAGAAGCCCTACACCCAACGGAATTTTGTGATCAAAACGCTCAGGTCAAGATATATTCGAGTTGGGAAATCCCTTGAATTCAAATAGGAGCGTATAACCGGATATGTCAGACCTAAATCGTGGCATCATGAAGTTTAAGGGAGCAGATAGCCCTGTGGCGATCGTGATTTCGACGGTGCTAGTCCTGGGGGGTATTGCTTTCCTACTCTGGTGGGCATTACAGACTGCTTACAATGTGGGGTAATTTTCCATTTATGGCGTGAGGGAGTGGGACACTGATGATGTCGCGTCCTACTTCCTGCCTGTTACCCTACCAAAACATTGCCCCAAATGTTCCTCGCGATCGCTAACAACGCTACTGGTGTAACACATCTAAAATGGTGGAATAGATTTTACGGTTAATCTGGTCTCATGTCGGTATGTTTTCTGGGCGCACGTCGGTACGCCCCTACGGTTTCCGGGTGGGGGCTAATCTATCAAATTATCTGTGTCACCCCACTACTGCCGTGGCACACCTAAAATTGTGGAATAGATTCTTACCATTGAATCGGGCGCACGCCATGCGCCCCTACGGTTTCCGGGCGTAATTCTAATTCATCAAATAAGGTGTGTCACGCCACTACACTAAGAATTAGCGAGTAAATCCGAAACCCCTCACCCCTATTTTCACGACCAACTATAAACGCTATACTATTGCAACCTCTGATGATACTCTCCCATACCCCCTGCCTGATATCCCTTAGTAGTTGGCTCAGATAGCCTTCGCCAACGTTTTGCTATTTCAATGATTGCCTTGCCAGTCCCGATTTACTTACTTGCGGCGTCAGACATCGGTCCTCTTTTGGGCAATGTTTGGCTTGATGTTACCGTGTTGGTTGTGATGCTTTTGCTTTCGGGTATGTTTTCGGGTTCAGAAACGGCAATCACGGCATTAGATAATCTTAAACTGAGAGCGCTGATCAAAGACCAAGGTGATCCCAGTGGTATATTTCGCCTAGTTTTGGAGAAGCGATCGCGGTTTATTACGACACTGCTGGTGGGAAATAATTTAGTCAATAATTTTTCGGCTATTCTCACCAGTAATCTTTTTGCCCTGTGGTTGGGTAGTGCTGGCTTGGGCATCGCCACGGCAATTGTGACGTTTATCGTCTTGATTTTTGGAGAAATTACGCCTAAATCACTGGCAATTAATAATGTATTGCCTGTTTTCCAGGTCGTCGTTCGCCCGATCTATTGGCTATCTAAATTTTTATCCTTTTTTGGCATTATTTCTTTTTTGGAAACCATCGCCCAGACTGCTATTCGCTTTTTTCAGGGTGGGATTGTCCAAGAAGGCGAGTCGGTAAGAGATCTCAAGTTAATGATCGAGGTGTTAGGGGGTAAAGGAATTCTCGATCTGGATAAGCATCAACTGCTGAATAAAGCGTTGATGTTAGACAACTTGAGCGCTCGCGATGTGGTTAAGCCGCGCATTGAAATGCGGACAATTTCCCACGAGGAAACCTTGCAAAATTTAGTCAATTTCTGTTTAGAGACTGGATATTCTCGGATTCCGGTTCAGGAAGAATCAAAAGATGAAATTGTGGGTATTGTTCACCTGAAAAAAGCCCTACAGTATTTAAGAGTCGCCCAACCTGAACAGGGCGATATCCCAGTTACCGCCGCCATGGACCCACCGATTTATGTGCCAGAAACCAATCGAGTGGCGACGTTACTTAAAGACATGTTACGACAGCGTTTTCATATTGCCATCATCGTGGATGAATACGGCGGTACGGTTGGATTGGTGACGTTAGAAGATATTCTAGAGGAACTTGTGGGTGAAATTTATGATGAGAGCGATCGCCTCGTTCCTACCCGTTTGAGAACATGAACTTAGCTCTCATTTTTGGCGAGTATAAAACATTAATTGTTCACTTTATACAGATAAGCGATGAGCCAACAAGAACTAAACCTGATTCTCGAAACGTTACAGGATAGCGATGGTGAAAGCCCCTGTGTTTCAACCAGGGGATGAAACTTAAGCGTTGCGTTCAGCAAAGCAACTTTAGTTGCGAGTTTAATCTATCCTGATAACACTCAATTAATAGTGTAGTATAATGAGTGTTAGATACATGGCAAACGCCCTAGCAAATGTTTACTTTAATTTACGAGTTTAAACTAAAACCAACTAGCGCTCAAATA